>WLNX01000160.1 GCA_009699565.1 Actinomycetota bacterium
AACCCGGTTCTGATCGGCGAGCCCGGAGTAGGCAAGACGGCCGTCGTGGAAGGCCTTGCACAGCGGATCATCGACGCCGATGTGCCTCAGCTGCTCGCCGACAAGCAGATCTACACCCTTGACCTCGCTGCGCTCGTCGCCGGCTCGAAGTACCGAGGCGAGTTCGAGGAGCGCCTGAAGAAGGTAATGAAGGAGATCACCCAGCGCGGCGACATCATTCTCTTCATCGACGAGATCCACAACCTCGTGGGCGCCGGCGCTGCAGAAGGCGCAATCGACGCCGCTTCGATCCTCAAGCCCGCCCTGGCGCGCGGCGAGCTGCAGACGATCGGCGCGACGACGCTTGACGAATATCGCAAGTACCTTGAGCGCGACAGCGCGCTTGAGCGCCGCTTCCAGCAGATCAGGGTTGAGCAGCCTTCGATCGACGAGTCGTTCCAGATCCTTGAAGGTCTTCGCGACCGCTACGAGGAGCACCACAAGATCGAGATCACCGATGAAGCGCTCCGCGCCGCCTGCGAGTTGGCCGACCGCTACATCGCCGACCGCCAGCTCCCGGACAAGGCGATCGACCTTGTTGACGAGGCCGCTTCGCGGATGAGGATCAAGACAATGACCGCTCCTCCTGTCTACCGCGAGCTGGAGGACGACATCGACCGCACTCGCCGCGACAAGGAAACCGCGATCGAAGATCAGGAGTTTGAAAAGGCCGCCGCCCTGCGCGACGACGAGCGCAAGCTGACGCAGAAGAAGCGTGAGCTCGAGGACGAATGGCGCAGTGGCGAAGGCGAAGGGCCGCGGCCGAAGATTGGTGAGGAAGAGATCGCCGACATCGTCTCGATGTGGACCGGCATTCCGGTCTTCAAGTTGACCGAGGCCGAGACCGCCAAGCTGGTGCGGATGGAGGACGAGCTGCACAAGCGCGTCGTTGGTCAGGAAGCCGCAGTGGAGGTTGTCTCAAAGGCGATCCGCCGCTCGCGCGCCGGTCTCAAGGATCCCAAGCGCCCAACCGGCTCGTTCATCTTCCTCGGGCCGTCAGGCGTCGGCAAGACCGAGCTTGCCCGCACCCTCGCCCAGTTCCTCTTCGGTGACGAAGAGGCAATGACTCGGATCGACATGTCGGAGTACATGGAGAAGCACGCCGTCTCGAGGCTTGTCGGCTCTCCTCCCGGATATATCGGCTACGACGAGGGCGGCCAGCTCACCGAAGCGGTTCGGCGCAAGCCGTACTGCGTGCTGCTGCTTGACGAGATCGAGAAGGCCCACCCGGACGTCTTCAACATCCTGCTCCAGATTCTGGAGGACGGCCGCTTGACCGATTCGCAGGGCCGGACCGTTGACTTCCGTCATGCGATCGTGATCATGACCTCCAACATTGGAGCGCAGGAGATCTCGCAGAACACGCCGCTCGGCTTTGCGATCTCGGAGGACGAGACCGGCATTAGCTACGACGACATGAAGGGCCGGATCATGGGCGAGCTGAAGAAGGTCTTCCGCCCCGAGTTCCTCAACCGGATCGACGACGTGATCGTCTTCCACAAGCTCCAGAAGGACCAGATCAAGACGATCGTCGAGATGCTGCTGGTGCGAATTCGCGAGACGCTCGCGGAGCGCGAGCTGCAGCTTGAACTGACCGAGGACGCGAAGGATCTGCTCGTCGAGAAGGGCTGGGACCCTGCGATGGGAGCAAGACCGCTTCGCCGCGCGATCCAGCGCTACATCGAGGATCCGCTGGCGGACTTTGTGCTCGCGTCCGAGCTGACTCCTGGCGGGACCGTTCTCGTCGAACTGGCTCCCGAGGATTCCGACGAGGAAGTCGTACTGACGGTAATCGAGCCGCTGAAGATCCCGGCCGCAGTCGGTGCTCCGGAAGAGACGCATGAGGACGAGTCTTCATCCGAGGATGCCGGCGAGGAAGCGCCCGAGTCCGAGGACGGTGAGGAGTCATAGCCTCCGACGAAGTAGTTGAGATCAAGGTCCGCGACAACGGCCCATACAAGGTGACGGGCCCGGTCGTTCTGGTCGACGCCGACGGCAATCGCTACGACGTTGCAGGTCGCCCGGTAGCACTCTGCCGCTGCGGGCTCTCGGAGACCAAGCCGTTCTGCGACGGGGCTCACAACGCGGCCGAATTCGAGGCCACAGAGCGCGCTCCGCAAGAGGGCTGACAGGGGCGAAGCCGTCCCCGCCGGCGCCTAATCTCGCCAGGTGGCCCGTTCAGCATCAATCTTCGTCTGCTCCTCCTGCGCTCACACCGAAGCGAAGTGGCACGGGCAGTGCCCGCAGTGCGAGGAGTGGAACACGCTCGACGAGGAGCGTGCGCCTTCCAAGGCAGCCGGCAATCGTGCTGTAAGGGCACGCAGCGGCGGCGCCGGGCCGGTTGTGCTTCGCGAGCTAGCAAGCGACAGCACGCCCCGCCTGCAGACCGGAATCACCGAGCTTGACCGTCTTCTCGGCGGAGGAATCGTGCCCGGGTCAATGGTCCTGCTCGGCGGCGCTCCCGGGATTGGCAAGTCAACCCTGATCTCGATGGCGCTGGGGCTGATGCAGGCCGCGGGGAGCAGCACGCTCTACGTGTCCGGCGAGGAGTCGGCGGCGCAGATCAAGCTGAGAGCCGAGCGGCTTGAGGAGGGCGTCGCCCCGGGCGCCCTGGACGTGCCGGTCCTCGCCGAGACCGACCTTGACGCCGTCCTCGCTGTGATCGAGGCCGAGCGGCCCGACGTATGCGTCGTCGACTCGGTGCAGACACTCGCCTGCGCAGATCTTTCCGGAGCCGCGGGCACCGTCGGCCAGGTGCGCGAGGTCGCCTCGAGGCTGATCGAGGTTGCCAAGC
Source organism: Actinomycetota bacterium (assembly GCA_009699565.1). Classification (GTDB taxonomy): domain Bacteria; phylum Actinomycetota; class Thermoleophilia; order Solirubrobacterales; family Solirubrobacteraceae; genus F1-60-MAGs163. The sequence goes on from WLNX01000160.1 coordinate 2,834, forward strand.
GGACAGACACGGCGATCCTGCTGGTCGGCCACGTCACCAAGGAGGGGTCGATAGCCGGGCCGCGCGTGCTCGAACATCTCGTCGACTGCGTGCTTCAGTTTGACGGCGAGCGCGAGCGCACCTATCGCACGCTGAGGGCAATCAAGAACCGTTTCGGAGCAACCAACGACGTCGGCGTCTTCGAGATGCGCGACGGCGGCCTTGTCGAAGTGCTCGACGCCAGCGAGCGCTTCGTCAGCGAAGCGACCCGCGCTCCAGGCAGCGTGGTGCTGGCGGCAATGGAAGGTTCCCGCCCTTTGCTGGTCGAGGTGCAGGCGCTTGTCAGTCCCAGCGAGATGGTCCCTCCACGTCGCCTCTGCAGCGGGGTTGATCGCAATCGACTGGCGCTGGTCCTTGCAGTCCTCTCGCGCCACGCCGGAGTGTCAACCGGCAGCGCCGACGTGTTCGTCAATGTCGTCGGCGGCGTCCGCGTGGATGAGCCCGGGGCGGACCTTGCGATCGCTCTGGCGGTTGCCAGCGCCGCGTCCGGGACGGCGCTCCAAGGAGCCGGCAACACGCCTCTCTGCGCCTTTGGCGAGATCGGCCTGACCGGCGAGCTGCGGTCGGTCGCACACCATCTGCGCCGCGAAGAGGAGGCCACAAAGTTTGGCCTCGCGCAGCCTCTTTCTCCGCAGCGCGCAGGCACCCTCAGGGAGGCTTTGAAGCTCGCAAACACGGGCTCTGACGGCAGTTCTGCACGCAACGCGGCATAGCGCCGACGCGCCCGCCCTCTGATAGAATCAGCCTTAATGGCGCGTCAATCAGGGGGAGATTCAGTGGATTCAGGCGTTCGCCAAGAGCCTCGCTTGGTCCGCGCAATGGAGATGGTTGCGCCCGGCACCGCACTGCGGGAAGGCGTAGACAACGTCGTCCATGCGCGCACCGGCGCGCTGATCGTCGTCGGAGACCCGGAAGAGATCAGCTTCATGTTCTCAGGCGGCATCCGCCTCGACATCGACTACTCGCCCGCCTTCCTCTACCAGGTGGCAAAAATGGACGGCGCGATCATCCTCAACGCCAACGCCACCAAGATCGCGATGGCAAACGTTCAGCTCCTGCCGGACCCGACGATCCTCTCGCTTGAGACCGGCACGCGCCACCGCACGGCCGAGCGCGTCAGCAAGCAGAGCGATTCGCTGGTGATCGCAGTTTCCCAGCGGCGCGAGATCGTCTCGCTCTACGTCGATGGTGCGAAGTACATCCTTGAAGACATCCCGACCGTTCTCGCGAAGGCCAATCAGGCGCTCGCGACGCTCGACAAGTACCGGCTCCGCCTCGATCAGGTTTCGACGCGGCTGACGTCGCTTGAGTTCGAGGGCGGCACCACCCTGCACGATGTCCTGACTGTGCTGCAGCGCTCGGAGCTGGTCACACGGATGGCAGCCGAGATCGAGCGCTACATCGTCGAGCTCGGAGCCGAGGGCCGTCTGATCGAGATGCAGCTCGAGGAGACGCTCTACGGCACTGCAGCCGACAAGGCGGCTTTGGTTCACGACTACC
>WLNX01000161.1 GCA_009699565.1 Actinomycetota bacterium
ATCGTCTCAACGGTCCAGCCTTCGAGCGTCGGGATCAGCATCGCGAGGTTGGTCTTGCCGCAGGCCGACGGGAACGCCCCGCCGATGTACTTCACTGCGCCTTCCGGCGAGGTCAGCTTGAGGATCAGCATGTGCTCGGCCATCCAGCCTTCGTCGCGCGCCATCACCGAGGCGATCCGCAGCGCAAAGCACTTCTTGCCGAGCAGCGCGTTTCCGCCGTAGCCGGATCCGTATGACCAGATCTCGCGCGTTTCGGGGAAGTGGACGATGTACTTGTCCTCGTTGCAGGGCCACGAGACGTCTTCCACACCTTCGTAGAGCGGCATTCCGACCGAGTGCACGCACGGCACGAAGCGGCCGTCGGTGCCGATCTGCTCCAGCGCCTTGGCGCCCATCCGGGTCATCACGCGCATCGATGCGACGACGTAGGGCGAGTCGGTCAGCTGAACGCCGATGTACGACTTGTCGGAGCCGAGCGGCCCCATGCTGAACGGCACCACGTACATCGTGCGGCCGGTCATCGCCCCTTCGAAGAGCTGGACGAGCTTGTCGCGCATCTTCGTCGGGTCTTCCCAGTTGTTGGTCGGGCCCGCGTCGTGCTCCTTCTCAGAGCAGATGTAGGTGCGGTCCTCGACGCGCGCCACGTCGCTCGGGTCTGACCAGGCGAGGTAGGAGTTGGGGCGCTTGGCGTCGCTGAGCTTGCGGAAGGTTCCCTGGTCCACCAGCAGCTGGCAGAGGCTTTCGTACTCCTCGGCCGAGCCGTCACACCAGACAACCTTCTCCGGCTTCGCCATTGCGGCGATCTCATCAACCCAGGTGATCAGGGCTTCGTGCTCGGTAGGGACGGCTGTATCGGTCATTCGGTTAGTTCTCCTCGGCTGCAACGCCGGGCTCGCGGCGGGGGATCAGGACCAGGCGCTTGAACTCGGCAACCAGCACGCCGTCCTGGTTGAAGACGCGGGTGTGAACCTTCACCACGCCGCGGTCAAGCTTGCTCTTCGATTCCTTCTTCTCAAGGACCTCGGTCTCGCAGAAGAGCGTGTCGCCGTGGAAGACGGGAGCCGGGTGGCTCAGCTCTTCAGTGGCGAGGTTGGCGATCGCCTTGCCCGACACGTCACTGACGCTCATCCCTAGTGCCAGCGAGTAGACGAGCGGTCCAACGACAACGTTGCGGCCCTGCTGCGACTTGCCCGCGTAGACGTCGTTGATGTGCAGCGGGTGGTGGTTCATCGTGATCAGGCAGAAGAGGTGGTCGTCAGCTTCCGTGACCGTTTTGGCCGGCCAGTGCTTGTAGACGTCACCGACCTCAAACTCTTCAAGGAAGCGCCCGTAGGGGTGTGCTCCCGAGCTCTCGCGCTCGCGTTGGTCTGTAGTGAAACCGGGTTCTGACATTCGCTTCAGAGGTCTCCTGAGTTGCGGTGGACAAGTTCTTCCCATGGAGCCTGCCATACGAGCGAACAATTCGGCGCGCCCTTCAATAATGTCCCCGCCATGAGACACCCAAGAGACTTCTTCAAGCCACTCGCGATGGGCGCACCCGAGCCCCTGATGGAGATCCCGGTCGTCCCTTCGCGGATGATCCACTTCTTCGATCCGAGCAACGAAAAGATGGCGGCGAAGCTGCCCGACATCGCAAAGCAGACCGACATTCTGCTGGGCAACCTTGAGGACGCCGTCTCGGTCGAGAAGAAGGAGCCTGCCCGCGCCGGCCTGGTTGAGATCGGCAAGAACATCGACCTCGGCTCAACCCAGCTTTGGTGCCGCATCAACTCGCTTGAGTCGCCGTGGGTGCTTGACGACATCACCACGCTTGTAACTGAGATCGGCGACAAGCTCGACGTGATCATGGTCCCGAAGGTCGAAGGCGCCTGGGACATTCACTATGTGGACCGCCTGCTGGCCCAGCTTGAAGCGAAGGCCAACATCAAGCGGCCGATCCTGATTCACGCCCTGCTTGAGACCGCGCTGGGCGTGGCCAATGTTGAGGAGATCGCCTACGCCAGCCCGCGCATGCAGGGAATGAGCTTCGGCCCGGCCGACCTCGCCGCATCGCGGCGGATGAAGACGACCCGCGTCGGCGGCGGCCACCCCGGCTACCGCGTGATCGAAGATCCACTGACCGACGACCCGGACGAGCAGCGCCCGAGCGCGCAGCAGGACCTCTGGCACTACTCGATCGCCCGCATGGTCGACGCCTGCGCCAGCGCCGGCATCCTTCCCTTCTACGGCCCGTTCGGCGACATCAAGGACGTCGTCGGCTGCGAAGCGCAGTTCCGCGCCGCCTTCCTGATGGGCTGCGTCGGTTCATGGTCGCTCCACCCCGTGCAGATCGGGATCGCGAAGAAGGTCTTCTCGCCCGACCCGGACGAGGTCAAGTTCGCGCTGAAGGTTCTGGAAGCGATTCCGGACGGCCGCGGCGTTCACATGATCGACGGCAAGATGCAGGACGACGCAACTTGGAAGCAGTGCAAGGTCATGGTTGACCTTGCCCGTGTTGTGTCGGCCGACGATCCAGAGCTGGCCGAGGCATACGGGCTGTAAGCAGCGCCAGCAGCAAGGTGAAGGCGGCGACGGGGAAGAGCATCTTGCCGCCCTCCCAGCTGAACATCAGGCCCGCGATCAGCGCGCCGACCGCATAGACCGCAACGACGCCAAAGCCGAGCGCCACAATCCTCAGCGGGCGCTTGTTGGGGATCGCCGCCGAGCGCGCCGAGGTGCCGGCGGCGTCAAGCCCGCGCGCGACCAGGTCGAGCGTGCCGTCGGTCAGCAGCCCTGTAACGAAGGTTGTGCGGATCGCCCAGGAGCCGACCTTCTGCAGCGAGCTGGTCTGCATCCCCATCGCCAGCGCCAGCGACGCTCCCGCCAGCAGCTCGGAGCCGCCGCCGCTTAGCCTTCCTCCCGCCTGCTGGATGATCAGCGCGCCGAACGCGATCAGCAGCGCCTCGATCACAAGCGACGCCGACAGCACGTGCTTGAAGCCGCGGCGCGTGAGCTGCTCGATCAGCAGCGCCGCCGCCGCCAGCCCGGCGATGAAGGCCGCGATCGCGATCAGATACTCCAGCGTCGCGAAGCCGTCTCCGCGCGCGACCGCCAGCCCCAGCAGCACCGTGTTGCCGGTCTGGTTGGCAACGAAGAGGCCGTCCAGCGCGAGGTATGCGAGCCCGTCGCAGGCCCCGGCGATCAGCGCCAGGCCGACCGCAACGGCCAGCAATCCGCGTACCTCTATCCGCTCGGCAGACACCGGCGCAGCGTAGCCGGTAGAGTCCGGCGCCGCCTATGCGCTTTTATGAATATGAGGCCCGCGAGATCGTTCGCCGCGCCGGAATCCCCGTCACTGAATATGGATTTGCGACAACTCCGGAGGAGGCGAAGGCCGCCGCCGAGAAGATCGACGGGCCGAGCGTCGTCAAGAGCCAGGTGCTCAGCGGCGGACGGATGAAGGCCGGCGGGGTTCAGTTCGCAGACACGCCCGACGAAGCCGCTGCCCACACCGTTGACGTCTTGAAGATCGAGATCGGCGGCCAGATGCCGCGCGGCGTCCTTGTTGACACCAAGGCCGAGGTCGAGCAGGAGTACTACGCGGGCGTCGTCTGGGACGGCACCGCCAAGCAGCCGGTGATCATCTTCAGCCCGGTCGGAGGGATCGACATCGAGCAGGTCGCCGAAGAGCAGCCCGAGAAGGTCGGCCGCCGCCACATCTCAAACCTGCGCCCGGTCAGCGGCTTTGAAGCGAAGGAAGTGATCGCCTCCACCGGCGTCAGCGGCTCCGAGCTGAACAAGCTGGTCCCGATCGTCACCAAGCTGGCACAGCTCTTCATCGACAACGACATGACTTTGGCCGAGATCAACCCGATCGGCCGCCTCCCCGACGGATCGTTCATCGCGCTCGACGCGCACATGGACATGGAGAACGAGGCCCGCGGCCGCCACAAGAAGCTGCTGGCCGAGCTTGGCGTCGGCGATGAGGAGACGCGCGAAGCGCGCGAGCCCACCGCCTTTGAGCTTGCCGGCGAAGAGGTAGACGCCGAGGACCACCGCGGAGTTGCAGGCAACGTCACCGAGTTTGACGGCAACCTTGGCCTTGTGATCGGCGCCGGCGGCGGTTCGCTGACGCTCTTCGACGCGGTCCGCGCCCACGGCGGCGAGCCCGCCAACTACTGCGAGATCGGCGGCAACCCGTCGGTTTCCAAGACCTGCGGCCTCGCCAAGCTGGTGTTGCAGAAGCCCGGCGTTGACAAGATCGCCGTGATGAGGTCGATCGTCTCCAACACCCGCGTAGACATCGTCGCTCGCGGCGTGATCAAGGCCTGCCTTGAGCTCGACATGGACCCGGCCGAGAA
>WLNX01000162.1 GCA_009699565.1 Actinomycetota bacterium
GAGCGCTACGGCGTAAACATCGTCGGCGGATGCTGCGGGACAACCCCGGCTCACATCGCTGCGATTGCCGAGCGCTGCGCCGACCTGCCGGTCGCCCCGCGCCCTGCCCCACGCTCGCCTCACGTCAGTTCGATGATGACCGCCACGAGTCTGGTCCAGTCTCCAACCCCGACGATCGTCGGCGAGCGCGTCAACTCGCAGGGCTCGCGCAAGGCCAAGGAGATGCTGCTCGCGGACGACTACGACGGAATCGTCCAAGTTGCCGAGGACCAGGTTGAAGGCGGTGCTCATGTTCTCGACCTCTGCGTCGCGCTGACCGAGCGCGAGGACGAGGACGAACAGATGCGGCAGGTCGCCAAGCTTGTCTCGCTGACCCAGCCGACGCCGCTGCAGATCGACTCGACCGAGCCCGACGTGATCGCCAAAGCGCTCGATCAGATCCCCGGCCGCGCGATCGTCAACTCAATCAACCTTGAAGCCGGGCGCGACAAGCTGGACACGGTTGTACCGATGGCCGTTCAGCACGGAGCAGCGGTAATCGCGCTTACGATCGACGAGGTCGGCATGGCCAAGACGGCCGACCGCAAGGTCGAGATTGCACAGCGCATTCGCGAGCTCTGCTGCGACGAACACGGCCTCGATCCCGAACTGCTGATCTTCGACGCGTTGACTTTCACGCTGACCACAGGCGACGAGGAGTGGCGCCCGTCGGCCCTGGAGACGATTGAGGGAATCCGCCGGATCAAGGCCGAGATCCCGGGCGTGAAAACCTCGCTCGGAGTCTCGAACGTCTCGTTTGGCGTGTCGGAGAGCGCTCGCGCCGTACTTAACTCGGTCTTTCTCCACCATTGCGTCGACGCCGGGCTTGATCTGGCGATGGTCAACCCAAACCACATCCGCCCCTACGGCGAAATCTCGGAAGAGGAACGCAAGCTGGCCGACGACCTCGTCTTCGACCGCAGCGAAGATGCGCTTGAGCACTTCATCAACTACTTCGAGTCGCGCACCGAGGACGACACCTCAGGAGAGTCAGCGAACCCGACCGAGGGGATGGAACCGGAGGAGGCGCTGCACTTCCACATCCTGCGTCGCCGCAAGGACGGCGTTGAGGACTGGATCGACGCGTCGGTTGACAAGATCGGAGCCGTCCCGACCCTCAACGAAGTGCTGCTTCCCGCGATGAAGGAGGTCGGCGACAAGTTCGGTGCCGGCGAGCTGATCCTTCCGTTCGTTCTGCAGTCGGCTGAGGTCATGAAGCGCGCCGTCGCGCGTCTTGAGAACTTCCTCGACCGGATCGAGGGCTACACCAAGGGCACCGTCGTTCTGGCAACCGTCTTCGGCGACGTTCACGACATCGGAAAGTCGCTCGTCAATACGATCCTGACCAACAACGGCTACACGGTTATCGACCTCGGCAAGCAGGTTCCGATCCAGGCGATCCTCGAGGCCGCCAAGGAGCACGACGCCACCGCGATCGGACTCAGCGCCCTGCTCGTTTCAACCTCGAAGCAGATGCCGCTCTGCATTCAAGAGCTTCAGGCTCAGGGATTGGAGTACCCGGTCCTGATTGGCGGGGCGGCGATCAACAAGGACTTTGGCCTGCGCGCCCTCTACCCCGGCGGTCGCCAGTCGGACGAGATTTACGAGCCCGGCGTGTTCTTCTGCAAGGACGCGTTCGAGGGGCTCGCGAAGATGGACGCGCTCGTTGAGCCCGAGCAGCGCGAGCAACTTGTCGCCGAGCTGCGAGCAGACGCGCTGGCACTGCGCGACAAGGGTCCGGAACCCGAGGCCTTGCCGACCGACGACGACAGCGTTCGCTCTGCCGCGGCGACCGACCATCCGGTCCCAACGCCTCCGTGGTGGGGCGTTCAGGAAATTCCTGTCGACATGGACGAGCTCTACCGGCACCTCGACACCCACGTTCTCTTCAAGCTCCACTGGGGCGGCCGCGGCGTCAAGGGTGACGCTTGGACCGAGCTGCTCGAGGAAGACTTCCGGCCACGACTCGAACGGATGTGGGCGGAACAGGATTACCTGCGTCCGCGCGCGCTCCTGGGCTACTTCCCCTGCTACTCGGAGGGCAACGACATCGTCGTTCTAGACCCGGAAGACCGTGAGACCGTCCTGACTCGCTTTGTCTGCCCCCGCCAGCCGGGTCACGACAGGATCTGCGTCGCCGACTTCTACCGGCCAAAGGATTCCGGCGAACTCGACGTAGTCGCCCTCCAGGCGGTCACTGCCGGCTCGGAAGTGACAGACCTGATGGCACAGCTTGAGGCGGACGGCGAGTACGCCGAACAGCTCTTCGTCCACGGCCTCGGTGTCCAGACAGCCGAGGGATTGGCCGAGCTTGTCCACGCCAAGGTCCGCGACGACCTCTCAATTGGGGAGACTCAAGGACGTCGCTACTCCTGGGGCTACCCGGCGGTTCCCGAGCAGTCGGAGCACACAAAACTTGACCTGCTGCTCGACCTCAGCCAGATCGACATGACGCTGACCGACGGCTTTGCGCCGGAGCCGGAGCAGTCAACGCTGGCGATGGTCGCCCACCACCCCGACGCCACCTACTTCGGCATGAAGTCAGGGAAGCTGCCCACAAACGACCGGCAGCGAACCGACGATGTGATTGCCGGCAGCGACCGCGATCCAACCCGCCTGGGCGAGATCCCGGATGAGGACCCGCCGCAGAACACGGACGAAGTTGACGAAGCGCCGGTCCCCGGCTAACCGATCAGCACCATCTTCTCGGAGCGCGAGAGGCGCTTGATCCGAACCTCTTCGCGCTGCGCAGCGCTGCGGTCCTCCATCTCAAACGAGGCCGCAATCTCGACCGGCAGACGGCTGCGGGTGTAGCGGCTGGCGGTGCCCGCGTTGTGCGCGGCCAACCTCTTGTCGAGGTCGTTGGTCCAACCGGTGTAAAGGCTGCCGTCGGCGCAGCGAAGGATGTATACCCAAGCGTCGGCCATCGGGTTCTGTTCGCCGCGGGGGCGGGCCTTCCTACGCGCTGGTTGGGCTGCGGTCGCTCGAACCGCTTATTGGCGCGAGGCGAACGGGCGTCGAATGAATCGCGCGCAGGCGCACGTCGCGCCAGCTCAGCCCTTCACCCAGCAGCGACGGAACGCCCATGATCACAGCGGTCGCGACCTCAACTGCCTGCAGCACGATCCCGTAACCAAGCGCGTCCGCGGTACTGACCCCAAATGCGCCGCTGAGCACGGCAACGCAGGCGGCTTGGAAGACCCCAATGTTGGCCGGGGTCGCCGGCACGAGCGCGGTGACGTTGACCGCCAGAAGCACCGCAGCTGCGGCACCTATGCCGGCCCGCCCGTCAAGCCCAATCGCTATCAGCAGCAGATAACAGGCCAGCGCCTGCAGCGCCCAGGCGCTCAGCTGCGCGACAAGCGCGGTGGCTCCCGCCCGGGGCTGGACGAAAACTCGGAGCCCCGCGCGCACCTGCCGGGCTGCAGCCAGCAGCGGCCGAACGATCGCCCGGGTCCGACCAAACTTCTCGCTGCTGCTGGCGGCAAGCACGGCGGGGACAATCAGGACGGCGGCGAGCAACACGACCGGCCCAACGACGACGAAAACCAGCGCCCCGTGGCGCTGGTCGAAGATTGGCACGCTCGAGAAGGCGACCAGCCCGAGGATGATCAGCGCGACGACATTGAGGAGCGTCTGCGAGACCAGTGTTCCGACAACCGTCGGCATCGTCTCGCGCGGATGGCCGGCGCGCCTTGAAATCACAATCGCGCGGGCCGGTTCGCCCAGTCGCGCGGGAAGCGTTGATGACATCAGGACGCCGATCGCGGTGGCCCGCAGAGTGTCGAGCTGGGAGAGCATGCTGCTTGGCAGCGCCGCGCCGAGGATCGCATGCCAGGCAGCCGACCGCAGCAGCATCGAGAGGCACATCACACCGATTGCGGCGACGACCCACGATGGGCTCGACTGGAGCAGGCTGGAGATCACGCTGTCTACGCCGATCTTCTCCAGGGCAAAGAGCGAAAGCGAAACGGCCACCAACGCTGCTGCGCCGATTGCCGTGCGACGGACGGCGGTCCGAAGCCTGGCCCGCCGCCAACCGCCGACAGGTTCGGGTTCAATTGTTTCGAGGCGCTGAGCGGCAACTGTGGGAAGGCCGTCGCCGTCAACTCCGCTCGGAAGCCTGCCGACGCTGCGTTGAGCCTCGTGGGCCTCGATTGCGCGCCGGTATACGCCCGCAGTCTGCTCGCCGATCA
>WLNX01000163.1 GCA_009699565.1 Actinomycetota bacterium
CGGCGAGCCGACAACTATCGCGCCGTCGCCGCGAGTCATCTCGAGGTACTGCTCGTTGCCGATCGGGCGCCAGCCGCGCTCGCGGCCGATCCGGTTCATCACCTCAAGCTGCCCGGGCGCGAAGCGGGAATTCGCCTCGGTACTGCTTGAAGCGACGAACCCGTGCATCTGCAGCGCCAGCGGCAGCCCTTCGCCGCCGGACGACCGGTAGAGCTGGACGTGGCCGGCAAAGCTTGAGACGCGTCCGCCGATAATCGCCAGAGCAAGCGGCAGCCGCAGCCTCCCGGCCCGCTCGATCGACGACGGCGTGCCGCCGACAGCAATCCAGATCGGCAGTGGATGCTGAACCGGGTGCGGGTGGACGTCGTCCGCCGCCAGCGACGGGCGGTGCCGACCCTCCCAGACGATCGGCCCTCCATCCTGAAGGCGCAGCAGCAGATCGAGCTTCTCAGCGAAGAGCTCCTCGTAGTCCTTGAGGTCGTAACCGAACAGCGGGAAGCTCTCGGTGAAGCTGCCCCGGCCGGCGATTATCTCGGCGCGGCCGCCGGAGATCAGATCCAGCTCCGCGAACTGTTGCCAGACGCGGACCGGATCCTCGGAGGAGAGCACGGTGACGGCCGAGGTAAGTCGGATCCGCTCGGTCTGCGCCGCCACCGCAGCTAGCAGCACGGCGGGAGAAGAGATCATGTAGTCGGCGCGGTGGTGCTCCCCGACGGCGTAAACATCGAGCCCAACCTCATCGGCCAGCTTGGCCTCCGCGAGGAACTGCTTCATCCGCTCCGCGGGCGCGACTGTCGAGCTTGCGTCACCGAAGGTTGCGATTCCGATCTCCACCGTGCAGTCCCCTATCCCGCGCTCATGCGGCCTGGCGCGTCGGTTGCGGAAGTCCGCGGTAGCGGGAGAAGGCGACGACTGCCCAGATTGCCTCGACAACTCCGAAGGGCCAGGTTCCGGCGAGGAAGCCGTAGGCGCTTGAGAGCAGGCAGCCACAGCCAAAGGCGAGAACGAAGACGCGCCCTCGACTCTCAAGCGCGTACATCAACATCATGAAAGTGACGGCGCAGGCGCCAAATAGTGTCAGCACGGTCTAGAGACTACGAACGGCGACGGCTTTGTCGCGCTTCGCTCAGCCGAAGCTGGAGATCTGCCAGCGCTGATCAACGCGAACGAAGCTGAACTCGTAACTCTTCGACGACTTGTCGCCGGTCTTCGCCGTCACCTTCGCGGTCGCCTTGTTGTCGTCCTTTGGATCGATCGCAACGTCGGTGACGGTCAGGTCCGCCTGGTCGGTCGCCTTCATCGCCGCGGTGACCGTGGTCGCGCAGCTCGCGCCGGAGTTCTTGGCGGTGATCCGGTCGGCGAGCTCTGAGGTGATCAGCGTCTCACAGATCTTGGTGCCGCTGTGGTCGGCGACGTTGGTCTGGAAATCCTCGACCGTGTTGGCGATTAGCTTCTCGTCGCCCTTGAAGTTGGCCGAAGAACTGGTCGTATTCGATCCGCCTTGGGCGCAGCCGCTGAGGGCTACGAGCAGAACAGCGGCGGCTGAAGCGAGAAGGCAGCGCATCGGCTTGGAGCCTAGCGCGGAGAGCCGCATCAAGGCAGCTTCTTGCCGGGGTTCATCAGGTTCTTCGGATCCAGCGCCTGCTTGATCGCCTCATGCGCCCGAACCGCCGGCTCACGCCACTGGCGGTGGAGCCAGCCGTTCTTGGCTACGCCGACTCCGTGCTCGCCGCTGATCGTGCCGCCCAGCTCGATCGCCATCGCGAGTAGCTCATCACCTGCGGCCTTGGCACGGCGGATAGCGAGCTCGTCGTTCGGGTCGAGCATGAAGGTCGAGTGGAGGTTGCCGTCGCCGGCGTGACCGAATGAGCAGGCCGCGATCCCGTGCCTGTCGCCGATCTCGATCGTTCCCTCGATCGCCTCGGCCAGCCGGTCGATCGGGACTGCGATGTCATCGGAGATCTTTGAACCGAGGTGCGAGCTGACAAGCGTTCCCAGCCCCTCACGCCAACGCCAAAGCACTCCCGGGTCGTCGAAGGCAAGCGGTTCGTCGAGAGCTTCCTGCGCCATCGCTTCACGGAGCGCGTCGCGGTCTGCCTCTCCGCTGTCGCAGTCAACGATTAGAAGGAAGCCCGAACCGGCGGGTATCCCGCCGGGAAAACCGCCGCCCGCGATCGCCAGGGTGGCGGCGTCGAGGTACTCGATCGCTGCGGCAACGGGGCCTGCGGCCATTACGCGCTCGATCGCCTCGCAGCCTCTAGCGGCGTCGGCGTAGAAGGCGGCAATCGGGAGCGACGGGCCGGGGAACGGGATCAGGCGCAGCGAAACCGAAGTGATCACTCCAAGCGTTCCTTCGCTGCCGGTCAGCAGCCCCGCCAGGTCGTACCCGGCCACATCCTTGCGCGCCGCGCCACCGACCCGGATCAGCTCGCCGGGCGCGATCACCGCTTCAACCCCGGTGACCCAGGAACCGGTCACGCCGTACTTGAAACAGTGCGGGCCGCCGGCGTTTGTTGCAACGTTGCCGCCGATCAGTGACTGCTCGGGAGCGCCGGGGTCAGGCGGGAAGTAGAGGCCATTCTCCAGCGCGAGCCTGTGGACCGTCGCCGTCGTGACTCCCGCTTCAACCTCGATCCGCCAGCGCAGCGGGTCGAAGCTGCGCACCGCGGTCAAGCGTTCTAGGCAGAGCACGATCCCCGAGCCCTGCGGCACGGCACCGCCGGCCCAGCCGCTGCCACCGCCGCGAGGCGTGATCGCAACGCCGTTGGCGCAGCACCAGCCGACTACCTCGGCAACCTCGTCGGCATTTCCAGGCAGGACGACAAGCTCGGCAAGCCCGTCTGCGGCGAAGAGCGTCTCGTCCGCGGTGTAGACCGGGTCGTCCCCGGGGCGAAGGTTCTCCGCTCCGACAATCTTTGCAAGCTCCTGCTGCACGCCGCAAACGGTATCGGGCGGCAGGCAAGGCGGCTGCGGCGGCGAATCAGGCCCTGTGACCGGATGCAGCAAACCAACGTCGTGCCTCGGCTGAGCGGCGGCCGCGCGGGCGAGCAGGGGCGCCCGAAGCGGATAGGACACAAGGGTGCCGACGCGCTCGTGCCTGGCAACACCGCCGAGAGCTTCGACGCTGCGCTCGCGCATGACGTTGACATGATCGAGTTTGACGTTCTCCCGGAGCGGCTCGACGGGAGTGGGAAGCTGATGCTGGCCCACGACTACGTCGACGCACGCCGGCGCGAGCCGATGACGCTCGACGAAGGGCTGGCGTACCTCTCGGGGCCAAAGTTCGCCGGCCTTCAGTTCGATCTGGACATGAAGCTGCAGGGCTACGAGCAGCGGACCGTCGACGCGCTGCGCGGGCACGGGCTTGCCGAAAGGAGCCTGATCTCAACGATGGAGAAGCCGAGCCTGACGCTGCTGCGCAAGATCGCACCGCAGGTGACGATCGGCTGGTCGTTTCCGCGCGTCAGCCGCGACCACACCGCCCACCCGGTTACGCGCTGGCCCGCGTATGGAGTGATCATCTACTACCGCCTGCGACTTCCGTGGATGGCGGCGAAGGCGATCCGCGAGGGCCGCGTTGACGCGCTGATGTGCCACTGGGCGTTCGTCACTCCGCGGCTGGCCCGCTCGATTCGCGCCGCCGGCGGCGAACTCTACGTCTGGACCGTTGACGACGCCGACCAGATCAGCGACTTCGAGCGCCTTGGAATAGCCGGAGTGATCAGCAACGATCCGCGCCTCTTCGCCTCCGGCAGGTAGCCTTGAAGGGCGATGAGCGAGGAGACCTTCAAGCTTCTTCAGGCCGTTCCGGTCTTTGAAACTCTCGGCGACGACGATCTCCATCGCGTCTCCGAAGTGGTTGTGACGCGCAGCTTCCCGGGTGGCCAGGTGATCTTCCGCGAGGGCGATCCCAGCAACACCTGTTACGTCGTCCGCAGGGGCCACGCACGCGCGATTCGCGAGCATCCCGACGGGCGAACGATCACGCTGACCCACTTCGGCCCTGGAGACATCTTCGGCGAGCTGGCAATGTTCGACGACGAGCTGCGCTCGGCAACGGTCGAAACTCTTGACGAGGTTGACCTGATTGCGATCCCCGGCCGCGACATGCGGCGTCTGATGAACGACCACGGAGCGATCGCCAGCAAGCTGGTCGTGTCGCTCGGCAGGCGGATGCGGATTGCCAATGAGAGGCTGACCCGTCA
>WLNX01000164.1 GCA_009699565.1 Actinomycetota bacterium
CCTGACGGTCTGGATGGGCGAGCTTGGCCGCCAGCGCGTAGCCGGTCCCCGAACCAAGGCATCCAAACGGTCCCGGATCGAGCCAGCAGCCGGGCTCGTAGGAGTTGATCACCTTGCCGGCAAACGAGACGAAGTCTCCTCCGTCTCCGATCACGATCGCGTCGCGGTCAAGGAACTGGTTGAGCTCGTGGTAGATCCGCATCGGATGAAGCGGCGCGCGGTCGTCCTCCAGGTCGGCTGTCTCAGCGGCGCGCTTCTCGTCTTCGGACGAGCGCAGCTGCGAGATCCACGGGGCGGTCGAGTCTTCGAGTCCTGCGGTGCCTTCGCGGATCGCGGCCAGCGTTGCGCCGATCCCTCCGTAGCACTCGGCTGCAACTTCGCGCGGGTGTGGACGCTGGGGCTCGGCGCGGTCAACGACGAGGATCTTCGTCTCTTCGCCGAACGAGCCGCCGAAACCGAGTCGGAAGTCCATCGGGACGCCGATGACAAGTGCCACGTCGGCGCCCTGCAGCGCCTCTCCGCGAGCCCTCGCGAAGAAGAGGTCGTGGTCGGCCGGGACGCAGCCGCGCGCCAAGCCGTTGAGGAAGACGGGAATCCTGCGCTCGTTAACGAGCTCAAGCAGAGCCTTCTCGCCATGCCCCCACCAAAGGTTGGTGCCGGCCATGATTACCGGCCGTTCGGCCTTCGCCAGCAGTGCCACGGCCTCGTCGATCCCGCTCGGCGCAGCAGGCTCCAAGGTTGCGTCCGGGAGCTTCGCGGGAGCGCTGACCTCTTCTCCTTCGGAAAAGACGATGTCGAGCGGGAAATCGATGAACGTCGGGCCGCTGTGCGGGGTCAGCGCCGCGGTCAGAGCCTCGTCGATCAGTTCGGGGATCTCGCCGGGAGTCTCGGCCGTGCGGGCCGACTTCGTCAGTGGTGCGACGAACGGGATGTGGTCAATCTCCTGAAGCGAACCCATCCCCCAGCGCATCGCGGGAGCACGGCCGCCGAGCACGAGGATCGGCGACTGGTTCTGCAGCGCCGACCCGATTGCACTCATGCCGTTTGTTACGCCGGGGCCTGCGGTCAGCGCGGCGACGCCCGGCTCGCGGGTGATCTTGGCCCAGCCCTCTGCAGCGAAGGTCGCCGCCTGCTCGTGACGGGTGTCGACGATCTCGATTCCTTCGTCGCGGCAGCCGTCATAGATCGAGAAGAGGTGTCCTCCCGAGAGCGTGAAGAGCTTCGAGACTCCCTGCTCCTTGAGCCTGCGCGCTGCGAGGCGACCGCCGTGATACATCGTCGTTGAGCTGCTCTCGGTTTCCATCGCGCAACCCTACCGGGCGGTTGGCGCGGCGCGGCGCCCGCATCGGCGCCTCCGCCGCAGCAGCGCGCTAGTCTTCTGGCTCGAACAAGACCAGCCGAGTCTCGGGCGTCCAGTGCGACCGGGAGCGGGGGACCCAATCTGTTGGGGCTAAGCGCTCGCAATTCGGAGCGCCGCGCAGACTCTTAGCGCGAGCCCGTCAGCTCACCTCGTAGGCACACCACAAGAGCGGTCGGAAGTCCAGTGAACAAGTTCAATCGATCAAACTCGTCAGCGCTTCGTCTGGCCTTGCCGGCCTGTCTCGCCGCGCTCGCAGTTGGGGTGCCTGCCGCAGTTGCAGCTGACGGCGGGACCGGGGTGCCGCCGGGGCCGACCGTCTCGTCGGCCTCGTGCGCGCTGCAACCCGCTTGGACCTGTGCCCGCGGGCAGCTGCTGACCATAGAAGGCGAGAACCTGATCCGCTCGAGGCGGGTGATCTTCTTCGGTTCCGACGGCAGCGCGGACAACATCTCAGTCAAGCTTTCGGCCAAGGCGTCGACTGCGACAACGGTCCGGGTGACGGTGCCTCAGAGTGCCCGCAGCGGCCTGATCCGGGTCGAAGGCTCGACCGGCGAGACGGCAACCACGAGGCAGGATCTGAAGGTCGTCGCGAGCCTGCCTGCCACAGATGATGCGAAGGACTCTTCGAAGCTGGTCGCCGGAGGCAAGCGCCAAGCGGAGTTCCGCTACGACGTCTCCGGCCGCAGCGCACCCGGCGCCAGGGTTGAAGCCGTCCGCGGAACCGACGGCAAGGTGGTCCGCAGTTGGTCGCTGGTCTCAAGCGGGCGCGGCGAGGTCAACTGGAACGGCTTCGTCGGCAAGAACCCCGCCCGCAGCGGCACCTACCTGCTGCGCCTCAACGAGGCAGCCAAAGAAGAGGCACAGGTCGTCAGCGGCAGCGACACCCAGTTCCAGATGCTCGAAGGTTTCTTCCCGATCCGCGGAGCACACTCCCTCTCGAGCACTTCGACGCAGAAGTTTGGCGGGGGACGCGGCCATCAGGGGACCGACCACTTTGCCCGCTGCGGAACCCCGCTGGCCGCTTGGACCAGCGGCGTCGTTCAGTACAACGCCTTTCAAGGCGCGGCCGGCAACTACATCGTCGTGCGCAGGGCGAACGGCGAGTCATACGCATACATGCACATGCGCGAACGCTCGCCGGCGAAGGTTGGATCGAAAGTCTTTGCAGGCCAGCGGCTCGGCCACGTGAGCGACACCGGCCACGCCCAGGGCTGCCACCTTCACATCGAACTGTGGACCGCGCCCGGCTGGTACAAGGGCGGAAAGCCGTACGACTCGCTTCCGCTGATGAAGCGCCTCGACAAACTCAGCTGAGCAGTTTTCTCTGCCGCAGTGCCCGGGGAGGGGCTCGAACCCCCACGTCCCTTGCGGGACAGCCGGTTTTAAGCCAGCCGCGTCTACCGGTTCCGCCACCCGGGCGGGCGCTAGAGACTAGCCTGTGGGGGTGGCCGAACGTCGCTCGAAAGCGCGTAAGAAAGCGAAACCTTTGCGCTCCCGTGGTGTTGTTGTGGATGAAGACTCCATGGACGCCACGACAATCAACCACTCCGACCTCGTAGGTCTGCGCGCCCCGAGCGCCTTCCTGCGGCTGCAGTCGGACGAGAAGCTCGTTGCTCTCACTCGCCGCGGGAACCAGTCCGCGTATGAAGCGCTGGTCGGTCGGTACCACACACGGATCCTCGGTTTCACGCGCCACATGCTCGCCTCGAAGGAGGATGCTGAGGATGTAACGCAGGAAGCCTTCTCAGCTGCCTACAGCGCGATGATGGCCGACGAGCGCGAGATCAACGTCAAGCCTTGGCTCTACCGGATCGCCCGCAACCGCTCGCTCAACCACTTGCGCCGCCAGAGCGCAATCGGCGTAGACGACTTCGATCACCACGTCGCCAACCACGGACGGACGACCGAGGACGAAGTCGGGGAACGCGAAGACCTGCGCCAGCTGATGAGCGACGTTCGGGAGCTCCCCGAGTCGCAGCGCACGGCGCTGCTTCTGCGAGAGATTGACGCGCTCTCCTACGAACAGATCGCCGAAGCGATGGAGACGACCGTCCCCAGCGTCAAGTCACTCCTGGTTCGTGCCCGCGGCGGACTGGCCGAGGCATCCCAGGCGAGGCAGATCTCGTGTGAGGAAGTTCGCCACGAGCTGACCGAGGCGGCCGAAGGACTGGTCAAGGTTTCTCCGGCGGTAAGGCGTCACACGCGCGACTGCGACCGTTGCAAGGGCTTCCGCGCGGCACTGAAGGAGAACAACAAGGCGCTTGCAATGATGCTGCCGATCGGGCCTCTGCTCCTGATCAAGAAGCTCGTCCTCGCCCACGTCGGCACAACGGTAAGCGCCGGCGGTGCTGCTGCTTCGTCGACCTCCGGCGGACTGCTCACCGGCGCTGTTGGGTCTCTGGCAACAAAGACCGCCGCGACGATGGCCGCGGCCGCCCTCGTCACCGCCGGAGCCGTCGAGGTCAAGCAGGCAACGACGGTCGCTCCGACTCGCCAGTCGGCAAGTGTGATCACCGAGACCCCGGTGGCGCCGCCGGCGATCCAGACGAGCGCAGCGTCAGCGTCAACCCTGATGGCCAAGAAGGCCGCAGTCACAGCGGCAACTGCAGCCGCCGCCGTGGCGCCCGATCCGGCAGTCGTGCCCGCTCCCGATGTCCCTGCCGTCGTAGTCGAACCTGTGACGACTCCGGATGTTCCTACCCCTGTGGCCACCGAGCCAACCCCAGATCAGCCTCCCGTCGTAGTCGAAGAGCATCACGACGACGTGACGCTGCTGCCGACCGGCGAGACCGAGAACCCGCCCGTTACCGAC
>WLNX01000165.1 GCA_009699565.1 Actinomycetota bacterium
ATCAGCGTCAGGATGAAGCCAAGCGCGACGAACTTGAGGATGATGTCGGCGGCACCGCCGTAGACGGAGAAGGTCACGGCGACGGCGTCAAGGAAGCCGCCGATGCCGGTCACCTGGTCGAGCGGCAACACCAGCAGGATGCAGAGAATCGGCACGGCGTACATCAGCACGCCGGCGATGCCGCTGCGGAAGACCGACTTGGGGACGTCCTTCTGCGGATCCTGCATCTCCTCGGCGGCGCCGTTCTGCAGCTCAAAGCCGACGTAGTTGAAGAGCAGCAGCGGAACGAGCGCAAGGAAGACAGTCATCGTCGGCGTGATGTCGGTGACGATCGAGCCACTGAAGCCTTCCTGGAAGCCGTAGATGATGACCGTGATCGAGAAAAGGCCGAGAACGATGATGCGCATGATCCCGCCAATGTTGGGGATCCACTTGCCGCGCTTGAGCGCAGCGATCGCAACGCCGATCGAGAACCAGATGAAGATCAGCTTGAAGACGTAGTCGGCAAAGCTGCCGGGATCAATCGTGAAAATGTTGTCGCTCCAAGCCGCCGTGGCAATGAAGGCGAGAGAGCCGCCGACCCAGAGAGGGTTTGTAAACCAGTAGAGAACCGCTGCCAGCGAGCCTTGGAAGCGGCCAAAGGCGAGCTTCACCCATTCGTACGGGCCGCCCTCTTCAGGGAAGGCGCTGCCGATCTCCGACATCAGGAGCGCGTATGGAAGGACGAAGAGTCCAGCGAGGAGTACCAGCCAGAGGAAGCCTTGCGAACCGTTTGAGGCAACAAGGCCAAGCGTGTCGAGGCCGACGAAGGCGCAGATCGTGAAGAGGGTCATGTCGAGTCGGCTGAGCGACTTGACGAGCTTCCCCTTCTCTTCCAGCGCGAGCGCAGTTGTCTCTTCAACCAACTGTGGATCTACAGGGACTGAGCTCACTGAGTCCTCCTCATCGGATGGGGCGCTGAGAGTGCAGGCACAACACGGTGGAGTTCGGCGCTTTGGAGAGATTCCCTGCTCTCCGCTCAAGATCGTAATTTCGCGTATTTATTTGAACGGTCCTCCACGCTACGCTGATATCAGGATAAATCTTCCGAAAGCTTGGAATAGCGATCACGAAAGTCGGCAGCGAAGGATCTGAAGCCCTCGATTCGCAGGTAGATTCGCCACAGCCCAGCGCCTCTGAAGTAAGCACCGCCGAGACCGAGGCAGCGAGACTTGCCGACATTGATGAACTGGCGATCATCCGCTCAGGCCACGAGCAAGCCTTCGATGAACTGGTGGAGGCTGCCGCACTCATTGTTGGAACACCCATCGCCCTCGTCACGATCGTCGGCGAGGACGAGCAGTGGTTCAAAGCAAAGATTGGGATCGACGTCGAAGGCACGGCTCGCGAGATTTCGTTCTGCAGCGTGGCGATCGCAGACTGCACCGAGCCGCTAATCGTTGAGGACGCGGCCAAGGATCCGCGCTTCGCTGAAAACCCGCTTGTAACTGGGCCGCCCGCGATCCGCTTCTACGCCGGCGTCGCGCTGATTAGCGACAAAGGGAACGCTGTCGGCACGATCGCAATCGCCGACACGA
Organism: Actinomycetota bacterium; assembly: GCA_009699565.1. Taxonomy (GTDB): domain Bacteria; phylum Actinomycetota; class Thermoleophilia; order Solirubrobacterales; family Solirubrobacteraceae; genus F1-60-MAGs163. The sequence goes on from WLNX01000165.1 coordinate 1,578, forward strand.
AACCGCGCACGATCTCCGCGAGTCAGATTGAAGAGCTGCAGCGGATAAGCCGCAAAGCCTCAGTTCTCGTTGGCTTGAGACGCCGAGCTCACGCAATTGCCGGGACACTCGCACTCGACAGAACCCTCGCCGACGAGAACGCCGACTGGCTTCGCACGCACGACGAACTGACCTCGCTGCCGCTGCGCGAAGTGATCAGAGACTGGATTGAGATCCTCGGAGATGAGGCGCGCGGCGACACGCTTGGAACGGCGATGCAAGGCAAGAACGCATCCCCATCGAGCATCGTCGCCGTTGGCCTAATCCACTTTCATGAAATCAACTCACGCTTGGGCCGCGAGGCTGGCGACCAGATCATCAAAAAGATCGCGCAAATAATTGCTAGCGAACTACCCGAGCGGGCGCTGCTAACAAAAATCAGTACAACAGGCTTTGCAGCGCTTCTTCGCGACACCGACCCTTCCCAGGCTTCGGTTATCGCCGAGCGTGTCCGCAAGCGCTTACAAGTTCCGATCACACCACCCGGTGGTTCACCAACCGAGGTTTCAGCATCGGTCGCGACCGCGACAACCGGGCCAAGCGCCGAATTTACTCCCGATCAGCTGCTAGCGGCGATCGACGAAGCGAGTGCAGCGGCAAAGGCGCTCGGTAGCGAAGTGCTGGTGGAGGCCGACCGCGAGCTAGTTGCCAGCAGCACGCGCAGAACAACGATGCGTGAAGCTCTCGCCACCGCGCTCAACAGCAACGAATTGCGCGTCCATTACATGCCGATCGTTCGCCTTGGCGACGGCGAGGTTAGTAGCCATGAAGCACTTGCGCGCTGGCGAAATAGCCGCTTCGGCGACGTCGAGCCAGAAGAGTTCATCGTTGTCGCGGAGGAGTACGGCCTAGTCGCCCGGCTCGATGCGTTCGTGCTGCGCCAAGCACTTGCGGACTTCGCGTCCGGCAAAGTCGGCGGCGACGCGATTTCCGTGAACCTCTCGCCAGCGGGAGTCACTAGTGAAACCGCCTCAGAGATCTTCTCGGCGCTTCGCGATGCCCACGTTCCACACGAATGCTTGACGATCGAGGTGACCGAGCGTGAAGCGCTGGCGACCAACCCTCTCCTGACAGACACCCTCGTTGAGCTAGCTGCGGGCCATGTTCAGGTGGCGCTAGACGACTTCGGTAGCGGAGTCACCTCGCTATCGCATCTGGTGGCACTACCGATCGGGCTGCTGAAGCTCGACCAATCGCTAACTCGCAACCTTGTAGGGCCGGTTCGCGAGCGTGGCCTCGCGATTGTTGAAGCAATCGTCACATTGAGCAAACGGCTCGGCCTAGATGTCGTCGCCGAGGGGATCGAGAGCGAGGAGCAAATTAAAATCCTCGAGCTTGCTGGCGTCACGACTGGGCAAGGCATGCTTCTGGGCGCGCCAATGCCCGCGGGGACCACCTAGATGGATTCCACCGGAACCGATCTCGACTCGCTCTCAAAGAGCTTCTTTGACCAGACTCTCGACTTAGCCTGCCTTGCTGCGGGTGACCAATTCGTCAGGCTCAATGACCGCTGGTGCGACGCGCTTGGCTGGACCAACGAGCAGCTCAAGTCCAAGACTTTCCTTGACTTCGTCCACCAGGACGATCAGGAAACCACTGTTGAGACGATCGCGAAGCTGTACCGAGGTGAGTCGGTGGTGGCTTTCGAGAACCGGTATCTAGGCGCCGACGGCTCGTGGCACTGGTTGGCGTGGAACGCAACCCTTGACCAAGCCTCCCAAATGATCCTCGCAACCGCACGCGACGTCACCAAAGAGCACCTACAAAATGATCAGCGCGAGCGGGCGATCGCGACGCTCGCGTTCCTCGCTGAAATGCAGCACCGTTACATCGCCGAGGACGGAACTAGCCGCTCTTGGTGGGATTACGTGCTCGGCGAGGTGCTGAGCCTGACGGGTTCCAAGTTTGGGTTCATCGGGCGAGTGGAGAGGGATGAAGAAGACGCGCCGTATCTCGTCACCCAAGCGGTCACCGACATCGCCTGGAACGACTGGTCTCGCGCTCACTACGAAGAGTTCGTTGAGAACGGGCTCGAGTTCCGCAACCTCGAGTCCCTCTTCGGCGTAACTCTCGCCAGCGGAGAGTCAGTTATCGCGAATGATCCCGCTAGCGACCCTCGGCGCGGCGGACTTCCCGAAGGACACCCGCCGCTAAATTCCTACCTCGGAATCCCGCTCCCGGCCCTGGACGGGATGGTCGGCATGATCGGACTTGCAAACCGCGACGGTGGATTCGACCAATCGCTGATAGATGACCTCCAACCGATCAGCGACGCGCTCGGGCAGATCCTCGATGCTGCTTCAGCGAACCGAGACAAGCAACGGATGGCCATAGAGCGGAACCTAACCGCGTCCGCGCTCGCCGTCAGCCGCAGCACACGTACCGCCGACGCGCTCGCGACGATTCGCGAGGCGATTGCGCAAATTGACCCGGGCGCGGAGACCGCATTCTTCGCGTTCCGCGGCGAAGCAACCACGCTGGAACGGATCGACCAACCCTCAGCGACTGAGAATCCTCACTTCCCGATGTTGATTCACGAAGCTTCCTGCCTAGC
>WLNX01000166.1 GCA_009699565.1 Actinomycetota bacterium
AGCGCCGCGAGCTGGAGCAGAAGCTGGTCAGCGGCGAGCTGCTGGCAGTCGTCACGACCGACGCGCTCGAGCTGGGAATCGACATCGGCCAGCTCGACGCCGCACTCTGCATCACCTTCCCGGGAACGGTCGCCTCGCTAAGGCAGATGTGGGGGCGGGCCGGACGCCGCGGCCGCGGCCTCGCGGTCTACGTTGCCGGCGACGACGCGCTCGACCAGTTCTTCTGCCGCCACCCGGACGAGTTCCTCGACCGCCCGGTCGAATCGGCGATCCTCGAATACGAGAACGAGCAGATCCACCTCAGCCACCTGACCTGCGCCGCCCATGAAGGGCCGATCAACCCGGACCAGGACGCGGTGACGCTGGGTCCGCGCGTGCGAGCCCATTGCGAGGCGCTCGTCGCTGCAGGCGTGATGGTCGAGCGGCGTGGAGCCTTCACGCTGCGCGCTCCGGAGGATTTCCCGGCTGCGCGCGTGTCGCTGCGCTCGGCCTCGCCCGACAGCGTCAGCGTTATTGACGTCAAGCAGGGAGAGCTGATCGGCACGGTTGAAGCTGCTCGCGCCTGCTCGACCGTCCACGACGGCGCCGTCTACCTGCACATGGGGCGCTCCTACTCGGTCAGCGCGCTCGATCTGGACCGCCGCGAAGCGCTAGTTGAACCCTTCAACGGGGACTGGTTCACGCAGCCCAAGCAGGAGACCGACACCTGGATTGAGCAGCTCCAGGACAGCCGCCAGACGCTGGGCGTCAAGCTGAGCTTCGGGCGCGTCGTGGTCAGCGAGCAGGTCCTTGCCTACCAGCGCAAGCGTCAGCCCGGCAACGAGGTGATCGACATCAACGCGCTGGCGCTTCCACGCACCAGCTTTACGACGCAGGCGCTGTGGTTTGAGCTCGATGAGCTGGCCTCCGGCCTTCCCCTCGACGTCCTGCTTGGCGCCCTGCACGCCGCTGAGCACGCCCAGATCGCCGTCCTGCCGCTGCTGGCGATGTGCGACCGCTGGGACATCGGCGGGCTTTCGACAAACGCCCACAGCCAGACCGGCGTGCCGACGATCTTCATCTACGACGGCCACCCGGGCGGGGTTGGCATCACCCGCCAGGGCTTCCTTCGCTTCGAGCAGCTCGTCGACGACGCCCGCCGGCTGATCGCTGAATGCCCGTGCGCCGAGGGCTGTCCCTCCTGCGTGCAGTCGCCGAAGTGCGGCAACCTCAACGAGCCGCTTCACAAGGCCGGGGCTCTTGAGCTGCTGAACCTGATGCAGGCCGCCGGGAGCTGACGCGGCTTCGCGGCGGCTGCAATCGATCGCCCACATTTTCAGACCGCGCGTCGAAGAGGTATCTCCGGGGTTTCCCCAATTGCGATGAATCGTTCTTCACTGACAACACTTCTGGCCATCGGCTCGCTGCTGATTTCCGCACCCACGGCCTTCGCCGAAGCCGGCGGGGCATCACCCGACCCCTCGCCTGCGCCGCCGACCGGCGAGCCGAGCGGAGGCACCGGCTACGGCACTCCGGTGACGGTGATCCCCGGCCGCCCGCGAATCAGAACGCTGAAGCTGACCGACAGCTCGCTGAAGAGCGGCCAGCGCGCGACGATCGTTGTTCGGATCGCACGCTCGAAGGCGACCAGCGCAAAGGTCAAGGTCGCAATCGCGCGCAGCGGTCGCAAGACGCTCACCGTCAACCCGGGCAGGCTCAGCACCAACCGCAACCACTCGATCAAGCTTCCCGCGCTCTCGAGCGGCAGCTACCGGATCACCGTCAGCGTCTACGGCGCGTCGGCGAAGGAGGTCGTGCGCGGCGGAGTGTTGCGGCTGACCGTCAAGCCGAAGAGCTCGCCGCAGTCTCCGAGCACCCCTAGCGCTCCCTCGTCGGGAGTCTTCCCGGTTCGCGGCAGCTACTCGTTTGGCGGTTCCGGAGCCCGCTTCGGCGCCGGCCGCACCGGTCACACGCACGAGGGGCAGGACGTCGTCGGCGCATCGGGACTGCCGATAGTTGCCCCGCTCTCAGGCGAGGTCCGCTATGTCAACTACCAGGCGGAGGGCGCCGGCCGCTACATCATTCTGCGGGCCAACAACGGCTGGGACATGATGTTCGCCCATTGCCAGTACGCCTCGGCAGCGGTCCGCGCCGGTGAGCGCGTCCGCGCCGGCGACCGGCTCTGCCTGCTCGGCTCGACCGGCGATTCGAGCGGCCCCCACCTCCACTTTGAGATCTGGCCGCACGGCTGGCGCGATACGCCGGGCACAAGGCCGATCGACCCGCTGCCGCAGCTCAAGAAGTGGGCCCGCTAGCAGCGAGGATCGCGGGCGCCCAACAGCGCTTCACACCTGCCTATGCAATGCTTAGGCAATGAAGACCATCTCAATTGGCGAGGCTGCCCTGGCCCTTGGAGTCAGCGCCGACACGCTGCGCCGCTGGGATCGCGACGGCAAGCTCAAGACGACGCGTGACTCGAGCAACCGGCGCCGCGTTCCACAGAGCGAGATCAAGCGGCTAAGCGGCCGCCCCCCGCGTCACAACGCCGGCGACACGCTCTCTGCCCGCAACCGCTTTCCCGGCGTCGTCCGCTCGGTCCAGATGGACGGCGTGATGGCCGTTGTTGAGATTGAGGCCGGGCCGCACCGGATCACTTCCGTGATCACCCGCGACGCGGTTGAGGAGCTTGGGCTGGCGCCGGGAGTTGCGGCAACGGCCGCCGTCAAGGCGACCTCGGTGATGGTCGACCGCAGCGACCGATGAGCAGCGCCGCAGCCGCACGGCCGGCCGCGGCGTCGATGCTGTTTGGCCGTCAGGAGATCGCCGGCGCGGTCGCCGACGTTGGAATCCTGATTCCGATCGCCGCCGCGCTGATCATCAAGAACGGGCTCTCGGCGAGCGCCGTCCTGCTGCCCGCGGCGATCCTCTACATCGTCGTCGCCTTCGCCTTCAGGCTGCCGATCCCGGTGCAGCCGCTCAAGGCCTTCGGCGCGATCGCAATCGCAAGCGGTCTCGGCGCCAACGAGATCGCGGCGGGCTCGCTGCTGATGGGAGTGATCTTCCTGTCGCTTGGTGCGGCCGGGCTGATCGACTGGGCCGGGCGAGCATTTCCGAAGCCGCTGATTCGAGGAGTCCAGCTGACGGTGGGGCTGCTGTTCCTGAAGATCGCGTGGGGACTCGTATGGGACGCTCCGAAGTCGTTCAACGACGCCTCCGGCGATCCGCTTGTGCTGCTCGCGCTGGCTCTGGTGGTGCTGGCCGCCGCCTTCGCCCTGCGCCGCCACCTCGCCTCGCTGCTGCTGGTCCTGCTGGGCTTGGGAATCGCCCTTCTCCGCTCCGGCGCCCAGATGAAGCTCGGCCCCTCGGCGATGCCGCTTCCCCAGCTCAGCGGCGCCGCCTTTGCAAGCGCTCTCGTCGTGCTGGTGATCCCGCAGCTCCCGTTGACCTTCGCTAACTCCTGCCTCGCAACCGCCGACGCCGCCAAAAGCTACTTCGGCGACGCCGCTGCACGCGTGAGGCCCGGCAGACTGGCAATGACGCTCGGCTCGGTCAACCTGCTGGCAGGCGCGGTCGCCGGCATGCCGGTCTGCCATGGAGCCGGCGGGCTCACCGCGCACTACAAGTTCGGAGCACGCAGCGGCGGAGCACCGCTCGTGATGGGCGGCGTGCTGCTGCTGCTGGCGCTGGTCTTCGGCGCCGGGATGGCGGTGCTGCTGAGCGCGTTCCCGCTGCCGATTCTGGCCGGCCTGCTAGCCGCGGCGGGGCTTCTCCACATCGGCCTGCTGCACGACCTTGAAGGGCCGTGGCAATGGGCCTTGGCGCTGCTGATCGGCGCAGTCGGCATCCTGCTCAACCTCGCCGTTGCGCTGGCGGCCGGGCTTATCATCTACTGGGGCCTGATCTTTGCGCGTAGACTTCGGGACTAGCGCGGACCCAACCTCCAAGCAAGTCTCCAACGCCATCTTCGAACCTCTCTTCCAGTCCTACTCGCTCGGCCCGCTCGAGCTCCCAAACCGTTTGGTGATGGCCCCGCTGACGCGCATGCGAGCCGACGCCAACGGCGTAATGGGAGCAATCAACGCCGAGTACTACGCGCAACGCGCAAGCGCTGGGCTGATCATCGCCGAAGGCACCTACCCCCACGGCTCGGGCAAGTC
>WLNX01000167.1 GCA_009699565.1 Actinomycetota bacterium
CGAGACCACCTGATGGCCCGCGGTGTGATGGTTGAGACGCTCGAAACCGCGACCACATGGTCCAACCTGATGCACCTCTACCGGGGCGTCGGCCAGGCGCTTTCCGAGCATGCCCCTGTTGTTGGCTGCCACATCTCGCACCTGTACCAAAGCGGAGCGTCGCTCTACTTCACCTTCGTTGCTCCCCAAGACATTGAGAGCCCGTGGGAACAGTGGCACGATGCCAAGACGGCCGCCTGCGAGGCGGTTGTCGCGCACGGTGGAACGATTACCCACCATCACGCGATCGGCATTGATCACAAGAAGTTCCTCAAGCAGGAGGACGGCGCCGCCGGCGTCACTGCCCTGAAGGCCGTCAAGGCGTCGCTCGACCCGGCCGGAGTGATGAATCCGGGGAAGCTTCTCTAGCTCCCGGAGAAGCGCAGGGCACCGACGAGGTAGGTAGTGCCGGGACTCTTCGGAGTGGACGACGCCTTCTCGCGCGAGATCTGGACCCCGCTGTAGAGCTTGGGATCGCCGCTGAGCGTCCCCTGCAGCGCAATTCCGCCGGTCTTGCCGATCTCTTGGAAGTAGCCGAGCCAGACGGGAGGCTTGCCGGTCGCGGTCAACCAGACCCCGTACTGCGTGCCTGCCGGCGGTGACGGCATCGCCTTGGCGACGACGCTGAGGACGCGTGAGCCACTCTGGAGCGAGATCTCCGCAACCCCGATCGCCTTCGATGCGGGTGCTCCTGCAGGAGGCTTGAGCGCTGCCTGAGCAATAGGCGTCACCTTCGCTGCCGTCGTCGCGGACCGCGTCGTGGACGAGGACCCGACCGCGGAATCGCCGGGCGAGCTCGAACGCCCGATCATGAATCCGGCGCCGAGCGCCACCGCCAATGCCGCCGCAGCCAAGACGTAGAGACCGCCGCGCGAGCGCTCGCCGCCGCCCACTGATGCCTGCGCTGAAGAGGCTTGCTCGATCTTTGGAGGGGCGGGCCCGGTGGCTCCCGGAATCTCAGCAATAGTTCCTCCCGGTATCGCCGAGAGAGGCGCGCTGGCCGCGCGCGCCCATGCCCGGTCCGCCGGAGATTTGGCCAACGAGTCGCGCGTCTTTGAGATCTGCGAATCGGGAAGCTGCCCCAGCAGGTAGTCGCACAACTCCGACCGCCTCTTCATCGCAGGCGCCTTCTCAGGCGAAGCAAGAGTGCACAACGCTTCGTATGCGCGCTCGCTGACGGCCTCCTCGGTCAAGGAAAGCGACGCAGCAATCGCGGCGTACGTCTTCTGCTGGCCGACGAGGAGATTGAGTACGGCCTGCTGATCGGCTGGGAGCGATTCGAGGGCAGTCATCGGTATGGAAGCCTAGAGCACGCGCCGCGGTATCGTGCCGCAATGACTGAATTCATGCCCGACTCCGATCTCTTTCCGGTCGTCCCGCTCGACCGAACCTTCGATGCGCTATACGGCCTGCAGGTGTCGGAGCTGACCGCCGAGGTGGCGCGCGCCACGGTAGAGGTCAAGGAGCATCACATGCAGCCGATGGGGCTGGTCCACGGAGGCGTCTTTGCCTCGATCGCCGAGTCGCTCGCCTCAGCGGCAACAGCCGTCGGCGTGGTTCCGGACGGAAACGCGGCCCAGGGACTCTCGAACCAGACCAGCTTCCTGCGGCCGATCCTAGCCGGGACCATCCACGCCGTCGCGCGCAGACGCCACAAGGGCCGCACAACTTGGGTCTGGGAGGTCGAGATCAGCGACGACGAGGACCGGCTCTGCGCGCTCGTCCGGATGACGATCGCTGTCAGACCGATGCCGGCAGCCTAAGGCTCAGTCTTTGTAACGGTTGGTGATCGGCATCCGCCTGTCTCTGCCGAACGCCTTAGGGGTCACCTTCACACCCGGAGGCTGCTGGCGGCGCTTGTATTCGGCATGATCGACGAGCGCGACCACCCGTTCCACAACTTCGCGGTCAAACCCCTCGCCAACGAGTGCGTCGGTTCCCAGATCCCTCTCGACGTAGCCCTCAAGCAACGGGTCGAGGATTTCATATGGGGGAAGCGAGTCCTGGTCCTCCTGACCGGGCCGGAGCTCCGCAGACGGCGCGCGGGTAAGAATAGATTCCGGAATCGGGACATCTGCCTCCAGATTGCGGAGAGCACAGAGCCGGTAGACAAGTGTTTTGGGAACGTCCTTGATGACGGCAAAACCGCCGGCGCTGTCGCCATACAGGGTGGAGTAGCCAACCGCCATTTCAGACTTATTGCCAGTGGTGAGGACGAGCCAGCCGAACTTGTTGGATAGCGCCATCAGCAGGTTCCCGCGGATCCGGGCCTGAAGGTTCTCCTCCGTGAGGTCCCTCTCTGTTCCCGCGAACGCGGCTGCCAGCAGCGCGTCGTAGTCCTCCATCAGCTCGCCGATTGGCAGCTCCAGGAGCCTTACCGAAAGGTTGGCTGCCAATTCGACGGCATCGTTGAACGTCCCCTCGGAGCTGAACTGGGACGGCATCGTGACGCAGGTCACCTTTTCGGGTCCGAGGGCGTCACGGGCTATGCAGGCGACAAGCGCCGAGTCGACCCCTCCAGACAGTCCCAAGACCACCCCGGAGAAGCCATTCTTCCTCGCGTAGTCCCTTGTACCGAGTACCAGCGCCCTGTAGACGGCAGCATCGTCGTCGAGCACGCGAGCGACAAGATGGTCGAGGCTCGTGTCGGCAGACGGGGGAGTCGTGGTGAAGCTGCCAATAACCTTCACACTTCCTCCAGCCGGCGAGCCGCCCGGGCGTCGCTCCGATGGATCGACTTCGCAGGTCAGCAGCCATGACTCAAACTGAGGCGCGCGGGCCAGGATCTCACCGGCGCTGCCCACAACCAGCGAGCGGCCGTCGAAGACGAGTTCGTCCTGACCGCCAACCTGGGCGCAGAAGGCGACCGGGACTCCGTAATGAAGGGCGCGGTCGACAAGCATCTGCTCGCGGAGCATTCCCTTCTCAGCTTGGAAGGGTGACGCGGACAGGTTGAGAAGGAGCTGGGCTCCGGCATCGACCTCATCACTTTCCGGAGGCCCGACGCTCCAGATGTCCTCGCAGATTCCGAGCCCCACAAGAACGCCGTCGACTTCAATCAGCGCGCCGTGATCTCCTGGTTCGAAGTAGCGTCTCTCGTCGAATACCCCGTAATTGGGGAGATCGTTCTTGCGATAGGTCCCGGCCAGCTTGCCGTCGGCCAGCACTGCGGCCGAGTTGAAGACCTTGCCGTCAGCCTCGGGAAAGCCAACCACGGCAACGATCCCTACCGCATCCCGGGCGATCCGCTCCAGAGCTGCCGCGGCGTCCGCGAGAACATGCTCTTTGAGCAAGAGATCTTCGGGCGGATATCCGGTGAGCGCGAGCTCGGGCACCGCAACCAGCGCCGCGCCGGCCGCCTTGGCGTCGGCAATGGCCGCCCGGACCAGGCTTTCGTTGCCAGCGATGTCGCCGACCACGGGATTGATCTGTGCGAGTGCTATCCGCACGGGACCTAGACGGCGCTCAATGCTGCGCCGTCGGGTGTGTGGGCCGTGATAACGGAATCGTGTTGGACGCTGTCCCAGCGGTGACGGTCTGTTTCGGCGGCGCGACAAAGATCGAAGAGGGCTCCCTTGATGTCTTCAACGACCTCACCGAGGTCGGGCAGCGTGTCGTAATCGGCGAGCAGCCCGAAGCTCAGGCGCCCGCAGTAGCTCATCGCCGCAATTCCGAGGGCGGTGTTTCGGGTCAGAGGCACAACCGGGTACAGGGCGGTCATCTTTCGGCCAAGCAGATAGAGCGGCTCCTGAGGGCCAGGGACGTTGGTGACAACCAGATTGAAGAGTCGCTGACGGTTCTGGAGCCGCGCGGCCTGACTGGCGATCGTTGGCGGCGCGAACCCCGCGAGCTCCGTCAGCGTGTCGGCTGCGACGGCCTGATCGGACTGCTTCAGGTCACCCATGGTGCGGGATATTTGGGCGAATGCCTCGGCAGGATCCTGTTCGCCAACGGGGAGGGGTGCCCAGAGGGCAGATACCCGGTTGCCGAGCTGACCGGCTTCGCCTTCAGTGCGCACGGAAACGGGGACCATCGCCTTCAGCACCAGGCCGTCGGTATCCATGCCGCGGCGCCTCAG
>WLNX01000168.1 GCA_009699565.1 Actinomycetota bacterium
CAGCACCTCACCTGATCCGCAGCTTGCTGGGGATCAGCCGCCGCGCGCGCGGCTCGTCCTCGTCGCGCTAATTCTTGGCGCGATCGTGACGAACATGAACCTCGCGATCGTCAACGTCACGCTGCCGACGATCAGCGCCAGCCTGGACACGCCGCAGTCATCGCTCAACCTGATTGCGACCGGCTTCCTGCTCGGCTTGGCGGCTTCGGTGCTTTACACCGGCGCGATCGCCGACCGCTACGGGCGCCGCAAGGTCTACATGGTCGGAACTTCGCTCTCAATCGTGACCGCGATCCTTGCCGCGATCGCGCCGACCACCGAGACGCTGATCGGGGCGAGAATCCTTGGCGGTTTTGCAGCCGGAGCGATGTACCCAGTAACGCTCTCAATGCTTTCGGCTCTGTTCAAACGTGACAAGCGAACTGGCGCGACGGCACTTTGGTCAGGTGCGTCCAACGGCGCGACGATCCTCGCACCGATCCTTGGCGGCATCTGCCTACTTAGCTCCAACGCCAACGCTTGGCGGTGGGTGTTCCTCGTGACGATCCCTCTGGCGCTCGCAGTTCTCGTACTCAGTTGGATCGCCCTACCAGCGAAGTGCGGCGAAACGATCAGCCCGGTCGACCATCGCAGCGGCGTAATCAGCGTGATCGCCGTCGGCAGCCTCGTCCTTGCAATCAACCTCGTCGCTGACGGAATCAGCACAGCAGTAATCGTCTCTGCGGTCGTAACTCTGATCGCAGCTGCGGCCTTCATCGTCAGCGACCGCCGTGCGAAGAACCCCCTGCTGCCGTTCTCGGTCGTCAAGGTCCGCACTTTCTGGGTTGCCTTCGTGACCGGCGTGATCATCTTCGGCGGCCTGATGGGAGCACTCTTCATCGGTCAACAGTTCACGCAGAACGTGCTCGGTTACGAGCCGCTGGGGGCTGCACTCGCAGTTCTTCCGTTCGGAGTAATGTCGATTCTCGCTTCGTTCCCTGCGGGGAAGCTGATCACAAAGCGTGGCTCTCGCCCAGCCTTGCTGCTAGGCCTTTCATTGGTCCTCGGCGGCTTTGTAGTGATGCTGCTGACCTGGAAGCAGAACGTAAGCTATGCGCCGATCGGGCTCGGATACGTCCTACTTGGCGCGGGGGTTGGGATTGCCGCGCCAGCGACCGCGCGCGACCTGATGGCCTCGGTCACGGCCAGCAAGGGTGGAGTGGGGTCGGCTGCAACCGACCTGACGCGCGACTTTGGCGGCGCGCTCTTCCAATCGATGATGGGTGCTGTACTCGCAGCTGGCTACGCAGCAAGCTTCGACAGTCAGCTCGCAGCAAAACCGGCGACAGATCAGATCGCCAAAACTGCGAACGAAACCCTCACGCGCTCCTATAGCGGTGCGGTTGAGATCGCTGCCACATACCCGCAGTACAAGACGGCGGTCCTTGACGCCGGCCAGCAGGCATTTGTTAAGGGCTCACAGCTCGGTTTCGCTGTCGGCGTAGCTGGCGCGCTACTGGCGATTGCGATTACTTGGTTCTTCTTCCCCCGGCGCGCTGCCGAGCTGGCAACCTACGCTGAAGTTGCCGGGCAGTAGCCGCCCCCAACACGACGCAGACGGGCCGCCACATTCAGCGTGGCGGCCCGCCCGGGTCCCTCGTCACCGCTAGAGCTGTAGCCAGCTAGTGGCCGAGGTGCATCATGTCCATCGACAGCTTGCCAACCTTGCCGCGAAAGCAGCCGAGCATGTACGGGTACTCGTTGTTGGTGTGGTAGTGGTACATGTACTTCAGCTTGCCGTCCCACTTAATCCATCCGTAATGGCCGTGGCACACGTCTAGCTGAGCGTTCGTGATCGGCTTCTGGGTGGCGCCCGTTACCGCGCTCCCACGCTTACCTTCGCTGTACGCTCCGTAAATACCGAAGCCGTCAGCCGCGTAACCGAATAGAGGTGACGGCTCGCCCTTCTTCCCCTGGTTGGGGAAGCACTTCCACGAGAAGCCGTGGTAGTGGTACTGCTCGGCGTACGGATGGCCCCAGCACCTGTCGTAAGGCAGGGCCGCGCTCGGGCTAACCGCCTTAAAGTCAGCACTCACGGCGATCTCCGTGTGCCAAGCGGCGCCGGTCTGCGAGGCAATACCTACAGCTAGCGAGTTGATGCAAGAGGGCTTTGACTGAACCTTCGGGTTCCGCGGCACAGTCAGCGACATGTCGTATGGCTTGATTGGAATCTCGGCAGCGTTCGCATAACCCTGCGCCGGAAGCGCTGAGTAATACGAGTAGGCCAGGCTGTTCGACGGCATCGGGAACTCGCCCATTGCATGATTCGGGATGCCGTTGCCCTTCAGGATTCGGGTATTCGCGGTCTTACGGATCGAGAAGACGTGCCTCATCTTCACCGAGCCAGGCACGGCCGCATCTTGGCTGTCAGCAATGTTGACCGTTGTCCCAGAGACCCAAGGGTTAGCCGGGTTGGTCAACGTCGTTGGGAACGTGATTCCCTGGATCACCCGCGGGCAGAAGTACAGCGAGTTCCTTGCCGGAGAGGCAATGCTCGTACCGGTGGCCGGCGTCGTAAGGGTCGTCGGCACATAGCCAGCCGCTCCTGCTGATGGCAGAACAACAAGCCCCGCGCTAGCCGCGACCACAGCAGCGGCTACAAAACTCTGCAACTTCATCTCAGAAACCTCCCTCAGCTCGCAAGCAGCAACCGTGGCGCCGCAGCGTCACTTCAGCCTCTTAACGACTTATGTAGTTTGACCAGCGACGAAGAATAGCACCGCCATCTATTCTTCGCGCCGGTCCTCAGGCAGCCGCGCGATTCGGCAGTGGCCGAGGCCTAAGCGATGCGAGAGCGGCTACTGCGCAAGCTCAGTGAGCGGCGGCAGAGGCGCCGATACCAGCTTGCGTGCACGCGCCTGGGTAAAGCCAAGCAGAGTCAGCGCAATCTCAACCACAGCGTCGGCCTCGTCGGGGTTCGGCTTCGTCAAGGCCCCCTGCCGCATGAACTCGTCTAAGAGGCAGGCGAGATAAAGCCGCGTCCTCCGGTTGACCTGATCGGTCCGAATGGCCCCCTCTGCGACAAGCGAATCAACGCGCACGCTCAAATCCGAAACAAAGGCCCCAAGATCAATCGGAGTAGCACGAATAATGCCCAACCCGATACTCGCGAACTCGGGACTTAGCTCATGGCCGCGAAGGGCCAGGCGACCCGCAGCAACGAACTGCTCGGTCTCTGTTGGCAGGACAGAAACCACCTCCGCCATCCACGCTTCCCAGCGCTGCTGCACGTCAACGGCCGCCGCAACGAGCAACCCGTCCTTCGAGTCAAAGTGCTTGTAGAGGGTTGCAATTGACACGCCGGCCGCGGCAGCGAACTCCTCGATTGTTGCATCGGGCCCGCTCTCAGCGAGCGTGTGCTGAGCCGAAGCGATCAGCGCGGCGCGGCGGCGCGCGAGGTGAGCACTCTGGCGGCTTGGATTGGCGGGAGCTTGAGTCATCGTGGGTCCGGTAAGCGACCATACCGATTGGTCCAAGCGGCGAGCCTCCTAATTCACTTGCGTCACTTCTTCGCCCGGCGCCTGCCCTCAACACTGATACTGCTCTACTCAAAGGACCAAGATGCTCAATATCCGCTTCAACCGCACCGGCCTCAGCGCCGCTCCGCTGATCGCAGCTGCGTTGATGATCGCGGCACTTGCCAGTGTCGCGGCCACGCCGCCGACGGCCTCGGCCGCATCGAAGCAAGTCCGTGTAACCGGGCTGGTATTCGGCGACAACACCTTCGAGCTTTACGTCAACGGGCGCAAAGTCGCGTCCGACCCAATCGCCTTCAAGCCATTCAATGCAGTCAAGGTCAGCTTCCGAGCAAGCTACCCAATGACCTTCGCGTTCAAGGCAGCCGATTACGCGGACCCGACTACGGGCCTTGAGTACGACAACACGAGGGTTGGCGACGGCGGCTTGATCGCTCGCTTCTCGAATGGCCTGGTTACCGGCAGCGGCTGGAAGGCGAAGACGATCTCGCACGGACCGACCGATCTTCCGACCTGCCTGGCAGACCCGACGACCTGCAGAGTCGTCAACACGCCCGAGCCGTCACGCTGGACGACCAGCTCTGCGGCGGC
>WLNX01000169.1 GCA_009699565.1 Actinomycetota bacterium
CGAACTCGCGTCATCAGCTTGGAAGGCTGAGGCTCTACCGTTGAGCTACCGCCGCGCTGCCAGGGAGCGTAGCCGCCAGCCCGCCGATTCGTCAGAATGCAAAGCTCCACGGGGAGTGGCGCAGTCTGGTAGCGCACCCGGCTGGGGGCCGGGCGGTCGCAGGTTCAAATCCTGTCTCCCCGATAGCTAGTAGCCAGAGCACAATCTGTGCAAAGCCCAAGCGTCCATCGGCTGAGAGGTGTTGCGCTCAGCTGCCCGTGGACAAGGTGATCCGCTGGCAGACCACGGTTCCGACGCATGAATCGTTCAGCGCGTCGAGGCTACTTGCGGCGCGGCAGTTCGGCGACGACCATCTTGGAGATCATCCTGTAGCCGCGAGTTCGGGGGTGGATGTCGCCCTTGTCGCAGTAGTAGCTAATCCGGCACATCTCGGCGACAGGCTTTGGAATCAACCCGTAAGGAGCGAGGTTCTCGAAGACTGTGAGGTCGCCATAAGCACCGGTGGCTGCCGTCACATCAATAAACGAACTATTGGCCGAGGCGTAGGCTTTCTTTAGCGCCGGGTTGACCAGAGACCTGAAGGCGGGTACTGAGAGGCGAGCGAGCTTCTCTCCATCGTCGCCGCCGGGCTTAACCCAAGCACCCAGAACGGCGTCGACGTACGTCGTGCCGACGATCTTAGTCTTCGGCCCAGCAGCTGCGCGCAGTGCCTTGGCGGTCGCGGTGACGTTGGTCTTGATGGCCGCAGCCGCAGCGAGTACACAGCCGAGGGTGTCGGCCGCACTGACGCAGGAGAGTAAGTCGTGACCGCCAGCCGCGACGGTGATCAGAGCGACCTTGCTGCGATTGGCTTTGATGAACTTGGTGGCCGCAGCTAGCTGCGTCTGCTTGGGGTAGGGGGTGGCGCCCAGCCCGAGCGCCTTCTTGTAGCAGCCGACCTGTTCCATCAGCGCCTCAGATGATGCGCCAGAGCAGCCGAAGTTCACTACCTTGAGGTTGTATCCGCGGCTCTTGGCGAGACCAGGAACCTGGTCGACGAAGCCGTGGCGCGTTGATCCAATCCCGGGCTGGAAGCCGACTGAATACGAGTCACCGAGTGAGACGTAAAACCTCTGCGGTTTTGCGGCGCTTGCTGTTGGCGCGAGGGTAAGGGTGGCGAGCAGCGTGATCACCAGTGCCATGCCGCTTAGCGTGCAGTTGCGGTTGGTCATCAAGCGAACATACAGCGCGCCGCCGAAGCGCGCTCCGGGTAAGGCGAGGACGAGTGATCGCAGGGAGCACGGCTGGCGGGGTTGTAGGGCTGACGGTGAAAGCGCGCGGGTAATCGTGGACAGCTGAGGCCAAGCGGAAACAGGCTTTGATCGCCAACATATATCCATAGCCGCGAAGTCTTGCTTGGCAACTGCCGCGCATAGGCACGCAGATTCAACCGTGATCTCGGGCTAGCAATCCTGTGTCCTCGATCGAGCGGTTCGCGCGAGTAAAGTTTGTTGGCAATGCATGATCTCGTCCTCTTCGCCGTTCCCTTCTTCATCGTCTTCCTGGCTTTGGAGGCGGTGTCGTTCAAGGTTGCTCAGGCCGAGGACGGGATGGTCGGTTACGAGCGGCGCGACACGACGACGAGCCTGACGATGGGCTTTGGGAGCGTCGTCATCGGCGCCGTCTGGGGTCTGCTTCTGATCATCATCTACGCCGCGCTCTACACCGTCAGTCCGTTGCGGATGCCGAGCGGCGAGCTTTGGCCGTGGGTGCTGCTGTTCTTCCTAGACGACCTCTGCTTCTACGCCTACCACCGGATCAGCCACGAGGTGCGCGTCTTCTGGGCCAGCCACGTGGTTCATCACTCCAGCCAGCATTACAACCTGTCAACCGCGCTGCGCCAGCCTTGGGTCCCGATCACGGCGGCACCGTTCTGGGCTCCGCTGGCGCTGCTCGGCTATCAGCCGTGGATGATCTTCGCGATGCAGTCGGTCAGCCTGATCTACCAGTTCTTTCTCCATACCGAACGGATCCACCGCTTCCCGAGGCCGATCGAGTTCATCTTCAACACGCCATCGCATCACCGCGTCCATCACGGGACCAACGACCTCTATCTCGACCGCAACTATGGCGGCGTGCTGATCATCTGGGACCGACTGTTTGGGACCTTCGAGCCGGAGGACGAGACGGCGGTATACGGGCTGACGAAGAACATCGAAACCTTCAACCCCGTCCGCGTTGCCTTCCATGAGTACGGGGCGGTTTGGAGCGACGTTCGCGCTGCACGCGGCATCCGCAACAAGCTGGGCCACATCTTCGGAGGCCCAGGCTGGCAGCCCGGTCTGAAAGGCCGAGGGCTTGCGGGGAGCACAGCGAAGTCAGCATCAAGCGAACCGACCGTCGCCGCGTGGGACAGCCAGAGCTAAGGGACGAGGATCTGGCGGATCGCCTCGCCTGACGCGAGCCGGTCGAAGCCCTCGTTGAGCTGGTCAAAGGTCAGTGTGCCGCTGATCAGGCGTTCAACCGGCAGATTTCCGCCGCGCCAATGGTCGAAGAGCTTTGGCAGCATGTCGCTGGGATTGGCGGATCCAAGGTAGGAGCCTCGGAGCGTACGCTCCTCAGCGACGAGGCTCACCGCCGGGATCGACAGCACGGCAGCCGGATTGGGCAGGCCGACCGTGACGGTAATCCCACCTCTCGCAGTTGACAGGTAGGCGCTCTCAAGCACGCTGGCCGAGCCTGCGGTCTCAATCACGCGGTCGGCGCCTGCTCCGGTCATCTTCCTTAACAGCTCGACGCTCCCCGGGGCGCCATCGAGCGTCTCGTCGGCGCCTATCTCAAGTGCCAGCGCGCGCTTATGCTCGATCGGATCAACTCCGATCACGCGGCCGGCGCCTGCCAGCTTGGCTCCCATCACCGCTGCCAGGCCAACGCCGCCGAGACCGAAGACGGCGACCGTCTGCCCGGGCTCAATCTCTGCCGCGTTCAGTGCTGCGCCAACGCCGGTGAGGACGGCGCAGCCAAAGAGCGACGCCACGTCGTAGGGGAGGTCATCTGGAATCTTGATCGCTGAGAGCTCGGAGACGATTGTCTGCTCGGCGAAGGCGCTGATTCCGAGGTGATGGTGGAGGAGCTCCCCGTCGTCGCTGGTCCAGCGGCGCTCGCCGGAGGCCAGCGTCCCCGCGGTGTTAGTTTGGGCGCCAGGCTCGCAAAGCGCTGCACGGCCGCTCAGGCACGGCTCGCACTCGCCGCATGAGGGGACGAAAGCCAAGACCACCCGGTTGCCGACGACGAAGTCGGTTACACCGTCACCCACAGCGGTGATTTCGCCGGCAGCCTCGTGGCCGAGCACGATTGGGGTGGGGCGGGGCCGGTCGCCGTTAATGACCGAGAGATCGGAATGGCAGAGTCCGGCGGCGTGAATCCTCACCGCCAGCTCGCCGGCGCCGGGGCTGTCCAGCGTTAGGTTGTGAATCTCGATCGGCCGGGTCTTAGTGAACGGACCGTCGTCTCCACTGCGGACGAGGACGGCGGCGCGAACAGTGCTCATTGACTCTGCTGCAGCCGCTCTAGCAGCGCGCGCATTTCGCTTGAGATCTCCGACGGGCGGCGCGTCTGTGCATCGACGAATACATGGACGAACCAGCCGACTGCCGCCGGCGCGCCGCTCTCGCCGTCAAATAGGGCCAGCTCGTAGCGAACGCTGCTGGAGCCGAGGTGGCCAACGCGTAGGCAAGCATCAACGCTGCCGGGGAATGCGAGTGGGCCAAGGAACTTGCAGTGGGACTCTGCGCAGAGGCCGATCGTCTCGCCGCCATGGATGTCTAGACCACCCTCTTGGATCAGCAGCGCGTTGATAACGGTGTCGAAGTAGCCGTAGTAGTCGGCGTTATTGACGTGGCCGTAGACGTCGTTGTCCTTCCAGCGGGTTTGGACGGTCGTCCGGTGCGGGTAGGCGCTGGGATCGGCAGGCGGATTGGCTGGTGTCTCGGCCACGAGCACTGAAACTAACAGGGAGGTGCACGGATCGCCTCGGGCAAAAAACAGCGGCGCCCCGGCTGAGAGCCGGGACGCCGC
>WLNX01000017.1 GCA_009699565.1 Actinomycetota bacterium
AGGCCGTCGCCCACGCCCTCTCGGCAAGTCGTTCCAACCCGATCGAGGTCGTCGGGATCGTTGAGCCCGACCTGATGGACGAGGTCTTCGACCGCGAGAGCATCGACGAGCTGATCGTCGCCGACCCCGACTTCGCCGAGACGCGCGTTTTGGAGATCGTCGACAGGTGCCACCGCCGCGGCGTTCGCGTTCGCGTTGCGCCGACGACGATGGGCGTGCTCGCGCGCCGCGCGGAGTTTGTGCCGGGGGCCGCCGTGCCGCTCTTTGAGCTGCGCCCGCCGGTCTTCGAAGGCGCCGACTACGCGCTGAAGAGGTTCTTTGATCTGACCGGCTCGCTGCTTGGCCTGATCCTGCTGAGCCCGCTGCTGCTGATCATCGCGCTCGCGGTCAAGCTCACCTCCCGCGGACCTGTGATGTTCCGCTCCCGGCGCCCGGGGATCGCCGGAGTCCCCTTCTCGTGCCTCAAGTTCCGGACGATGTACGAAGGCGCCGAACTGCGCCAGCACGAGCTCGAGGACGAGAACGAAGCAGACGGGCCGCTGTTCAAGATCCGCCGCGACCCGCGCGTAACACCGGTTGGACGGACTCTGCGCCGCTTCTCGCTGGACGAGCTGCCGCAGCTCTGGAACGTGCTGCGCGGTGAGATGTCGATCGTCGGTCCGCGTCCGCTGCCTCAGCGCGACTACGCGCGGCTGGAGGACTGGCACCGCAAGCGCTACCTCGTTCTTCCGGGGATGACCGGGCTGTGGCAGGTCTCAGGCCGCTCCGAACTCGACTTCGACGACCTCGTCAAGCTCGACTTCCTATACATCGAGCGCTGGTCTCTTGCCTTGGATCTCAGCATCATTGTGCAGACGATCCCAGCCGTGATCCGTCGCCACGGCGCCTTCTGAACGGTGGCGCGCTGGCACGAAGACGTCTGGTCGGCGGTCCCCGAAGGAGCGATCCCGGAGGACTTCACGGCCCGCCGCGAGCTGCTGCTGTCCGAGGTTCACGAAGGTCAGCGGGTGCTGGATCTCGGTTGCGGCGACGGCGCCTTCAGCGCAGCATTGAAGAGCGCCGGGGCCGAGGTGACCGGCGCAGATCCAGCCGGCGAAGCACTCCGCCGTGCGCGCAGCCGCGTTCCCGAAGCCCACTTCGTAAAGCTCGACGACGATGCCCCGCTGCCCTTTGCGGACGGCCAGTTCGACGTTGTCTGGTGCGGCGAGACGATCGAGCACGTCGTTGACGTTGGTGAGCTGCTTTCGGAGGCGCGCCGCGTTCTCGCGGACGGCGGGCTGCTGCTCCTTACAACGCCAAACCAGCCGAGGTTGAAGGTCGCCGCCGAAGCGATCTTCGGCCGCCCGCTTGAGGACAGGCTGGATCCGCGCGCCGACCACCTGCGCTTCTTCACTTCAAGGACGCTTGAGCTGATGCTGATTGACGCCGGCTTCCGCCAGGTCTGGGTCAGCGGCTTCGGCGGACTTCCGATCGCCCGCCGCTCGCTGGTCGCGAGGGCCCGCTAACGCTTGCTGCGCCGGGCCTTGCGGTTTGCCTTGTAGGCCTCCAGATAGAGCGCCTTGGCAACCTCGGAGCGCGGGTCGAGGTAGAGCGCCGGCTTCAGCGCCGTCAGCGCGGCTTTCGGGTCGTTGGCGATCCTCAGCTCAAAGCGGGCGAGCGCAATCCATCCGGCAATCACCGACGGCTGCTCGTTGACGGCGGCCTCGAGTGTTGCGCGTGCATCTGCGCTCTGACCGGCGGCGCTCTGAGCCGCTGCGAGCGTGAACAGAGGGACCGCCGAGAGCGGGTTGCTGTCTGATGCCTGACGGGCAAGCGACTGAGCCTTGGCCGGGTCGCCCGCGGCCAGAGCCTCAATCGCCGAATTGTTCTGATCGACCGATCGCTGCGGGAGCGTGGCTGCCCAAGCGCTGGTGGCCGCCGCGAGCAAGGCAAGTACAGCCAGCCCGGCCCGCAGCGGGACGCGCAGTCCGATACCGATCCGCACGCGCAGCCCGGGTCCCTCCTCAAACTGCTCCGCCGACGGGCCGCGCGCAACCAGCCAGCCAGCGAAAACCAGAGCCGGAACCGACGTGCCCGGGATCAGCCAGGTCCAATCAACAATCGAGTGCACGCCAAAGACGATCACTGTGCAGCCGATCGCGCAAAGCCCCGTTCTTTCATGGGACCACTGTTTGCGGCCCGTCCCGCGCCAAGGCCCGGTTGCACGCATCGCGCCTGCCAGCCAGGCCGCCAGCAGCGCCAGCGTCACCGCAAGGCCGATCAGGCCTAGGTCGGCCGCCGTCTGAACAAGGAAGCCGTGTGCGTGGACGACGTCAAGATCGTCCTTGCGGATTACGAGCCGCGCCGGCGCGTAGCCGCCGGCGCCGACGCCTGTTATCGGCCTCGTTTTGAAGATTGTGATCGCATCACGCCAGTAGCGCGAGCGGACGTTGCCCACGGCCGTCAAGCGGCTCGGATCGTTCCGCGGCTGCTTCGTGTTGGGATCGGTCAGTTGCTGCCAGCCGTCACTGACGCTGCCGCCCAGGCCCTTGTCGGATGTCGCGAGCACCGCGGCCCCGGCGATCGGCAGCAGCGTCAGGCAGACGATCAGCGTGATTCCCCAGCCGCGCTTGGTGCTCTCTCGCCAGCTCTTGCGTTCCCGAAGCCAGGCTGCCATCAGGCCGATGATCAGCAGAAGTGTCATCAGCGCAAGCAGCGCCACGCCCATCTCGCGGCCTGCGTCGCTGCGCAGGACCAGATCGACCCGGTCGGAGGTAAGCCCGCTTTGGCCGAAGGCCCAAAGACTGACCAGCAGTCCAAGCGCGCCCGCCGAGATCAGCAGCGTCGCACTGCGAAGCCGGAGCGGAACGAAGATCAACCAGAAAGCGATTCCCGCGATCGCCGCCAGCAGTGCCCCGCGCGAGTAGGACAGCAGCAGCGCGACCACGAGCAGCCCGGCCGCCGGGAAAGCGAAAATTGCCAAGGCTGCATGGCCTTCGCGCCGTGTGCCAAGCCACAGAGCTGCCGGCAGGCCCAGCGCTGCCGTTAGTCCGACCGCGTTCCAGTAGCCGAATGGCTCGCGCAGGCGTCCGTAGGTCTCGTTGATGGCCAGCCAGTCGGGGTAAACCTTCGTCAGCAGCGAGTAGCCGGAGAGGACAACCGACGCCAGCAGCAGTCCGCCCAGCAGCGAGCGCCAACGGCCCGGGGCGAGCCTGACGGCGCTGACACCGATCAGAAAAGCGGCGAACAGCGCGATCGTTCGGTTGGTCTCGATCCAGGCAGTTGACGGGTTGATCGCCCAGAGGATTGAGCAGCCGGTCGCGAAGGCGAGCAGGCCAAAGAATCCGACTGAGACAAGGCCCCACGGCTTGCGCGCGGAACGTCCACCAAGAATCGCAGCCATCACCAGGAGGCCCGCGATCGCATCGAGCGCCACCTCAATGTTGGTCAGCGAGGAGAGCTGGAGCCCGCCTGCTGCATGGAAGGTGACTGAACTGAAGAGTGCTGCGAATGCCAGCGTCAGCAGAACCCGCGCGAGCACCGCCCGCCGCCTTTCGGCGGCGAAAGGCTCGCGCTCAGCTGGCGTAGTAAGCGCGGACACGGGGAATGATGATGAAGAGGAGCGCGGCCAGAGCCCCGGCACCGATCAAGGCCAGCGCAACGATCAGGGCTGTCGGGAGCGAGCTGATCGTCGCTGATGCGGAGCGTCCGGCGCCGAGCGAATCAGGGTTTACAACGGCCGCCCCCACCGTCACCGCGTCGCCGCCTGTGGCGACAGCGTCGGAGACCCCGCTGTCAGTTGTCTCCTTGTCGGCTGCAGACTCGCTGCTGCCGTCGGTCCCGTCGGTGGGCTGGGACGCGGCCGCTGAAGTTGACGAGGAGATGGAGTCCGATGATGCGCCTGAGCCGCCGGCAGCCGCCGCGAGCTGGGCTTCGGTGAGAATCGCGCGGCAGTCGGAGTATTGGTCGGCGTCGGCGGGAATGTTTGCGAGCGCCTCGCGGAACTCGCGCTGGGTGTAGCTGCCGTTCACAGTCCCGTCGGCGCCGCAGGCGTCGAGCAGCAGGCTTTGGTATCCGGCTGATGCGGTCGCAGGCGCGACCATCGCCGCGCAGGCCGCGGTCAATACGGCCACTTTGAGAATCGAGTTGGGCTTGAAGAATCGAGTCATCCTGTGGCGACTGCGCTCTCGCGGGCGGCTTCAGCGCGAAAGTTGAACGCTAGCAGCCGCCGCGCCCGGCCGAGACGCTTGCAAGCGCCTGCGAACAGGCCTGCGCCCACGATTCAAAGCTGTAGGAACCGATCGACCGAGTCGCCTCCGCGGCGAGTCGTCGGCGCAGCTCGGCGTCGCCCTTGAGACGCTTCACGGCCGCGGCCAGCCCGGCCGCGTCGCCACCGGCGAAGACGAGTCCATTCTTGCCGTCGACGATCAGCCCACCGGCAACAGCCCCGACGGCGTCGCTCGCGACCAGCGGCGTCCCCTGGTGGATCGCCTCGTTCACGACCAGGCCCCAAGGCTCCTTAAAGGCCCTCGTCGCCAGTGACGGCACGATCCACAGGTCGGCAGCGGCATAGAGGTCGCGCATCTGCTCAGGGTTCAGGGCGCCGAGTGCGTGAACTGCGTCCTGGCCTTCGATCTCGTGCGCTGCCGTCCCGGCAACTGCAAGGTCCCCGAGCCCGCCTTCCCGCCAAGCGGCAAGCGCCGTCTGAAGGCCCTTCCCGGGCGCGTCGCGGGCGGCAACGCCGACAAGGAACTCGGGATCTCCCAGTGCCGCCCTGAGCACTTTGCCGTTCCCGGGCTGCGACCAGAAATCGCGGTCCACCGCCTGCGGCGCGACATGGACATTGGCCGCGCCGTGACCTGCGACGTAGTTTGCGACGTGCGGGCCGTAGGCGATGACGGCGTCGGCATGCGATTCGATCCAGCGCACGAGCGGCGCGGCTGCCAGGTGGGTTGGGGTCGCGACCTGGTGCCAGATGCCGGTCCAATAGATGAAGGGGACGTTCGCCTTGCGCGCTCCCAGATAGGCAGAGGGCAGGGCGATCCTCCCTGCGCTCGAGGCGATCACTGCGCGGTAGTCGCCGCTGGCGGCGGCTCCCAGCACCGCACTCTGGCCAAGCCGTCTGAACGGGACGCCGGGGTCGTCGACGCCGGCGGCGCCATGATGAAGGCGGCCCCCGTAGATCGCGACTTCAAGCGGCTCGATCTCGTTCAGGGCCTGGAGCGCTCCGACCCGGTCGGGCGGGACATGGTTCGTGACGACTAGAACTGGCCGCGTCACTGTCCGAGGGCCCTCTCGTATGCCGCAATCGTCGCGGCGCCGCATGCCTCCCAGCTGAACGAACGCTCAATCGTTGCTCTTGCCTTCAGCCCAAGGTCGGCCAGCAGCGCCGGGCTGGCCAGCATCTCGTCGAGTCGCTCGGCGAGGCGCTCAATGTCGGCCGGGGGCACAATCCGCATGCCTTCGCCGTATCGGCGTATCTCTGTCGGGCCCGCTTCGCCAACGGAGCCGATCGCCGGCAGCCAGCCGGCCATCGCTTCGATGTAGGCGACGCCAAAGGCCTCGTCAACGCTCGGCATCACGAAGAGCGAGCAGCCGCGCGCGCGCTCCTGAGCCTCGCCATGGTCGAGCTGGCCCGCGAACTCGACGCGGCCGAGCAAGCCCAGTTGGTCGGCGAGCTGCTCGAGCGCCTGACGCTCTGGGCCGTCGCCGATGATCAGGTAGCGCAGCTGCGGGTGCTTGTCGCGCAGCACCCAGAGAGCGCGCAGCACGTCGCCATGCCGCTTCCTTGAGGCGAGATGGGCGACCGTGACGAGCGTGGGGTGCTGCGGCTTCGGCTGGCGCTGCGCCGGGAGGCTGGTCCCGAGGTGGACAACATCGATCTCGGCCGCGCCCAGCGACGCGCATTGCTCTGCGATTCCTTCGCTGTTCGCAATCACCAGTGACGCTCTCCCGAAGGCCGCGCGGACGGCGTCGCGTCCCTCCTGCGACTTGGCCGCCGTGTAGAACACGTCCGCCCCGTGCTCCGACACAACGAGCGGAGCGGAGATCCCGGCTTTGATCGCCGCGTCAGCGGCGGGCACAGCGTTGTGGGCATGGACCAGATCAAATTTGAAGTCGCTTCCTATGCGCTTCAAAGCGCGGGCCAGGGGCTTCGCCGCCCAGCCGCCCCAAGTGGCGTAGGAACGCGACTTCGGTGGCGACGCATAGCGCACGTAGTCAACCGTCACCCCGTCCAGTTGCGAGCGTTTTGGATGGTTCGCCAGCGAGATCGCGGCGGGAAGCCGTCGAAGGAGCGGCGTTGAAGCCGGCGGCACAACCCGGTGGAGCACGACGACGCGTACTTCGGCGCCTGCGGCGATTGCCGCCTGCGCCTGTCTGTGGGCCCAGATCCCGAGCACCGGATCGTCCCGTCGGGGGTAGAACTCGGCGACGACCAGCACCTTCATCGCTTGATGCCGATCGTTCTGACTTCGTCGCGGGTTACATAGGGACGGTCTGCCAGGAATCGCTGCGCCTCGGCGATCGCGTCGGCCCGCGGATAGTCGGCAGCCACCGCACGAAGGCTGTGGCCGATCGGCGTGGCGTCGACAATCCCGATTGGCCAGCCCCGCTTGGCGGCGAAGGCAGCCCAGTGGGCGTCGAGTCCCCAGCCCATCCGCAGATCGGGGAACGGGATCAGTTCGGAGGCGGCAAGCCTCGAGAAGGCCGTGACAGGACCAATTTCGACAAACGTCGTCCGCCGCGACCGCAGTCCGCTGCGCCGGCGCGTGATCGGCCAAGCGGCGTGCGAGTGAAGACGGTGCGCGGGCTGGGCAATCTCGAGCTTCGCCTGCTCGGCGCAGTAGAGGAAGGAATCGAGGAACTTGCCCGGCAGCTCGACATCATCGTCGAGCAGGATCACCCAGTCAAAGCTGTCGGAGTCTTCGGCGGCAAGCAGCCGGTTGACGTTCTCGAACTTCCCTGCGCTTCCAACCTCGCCGACGCGCAGCGCAAGATCGTGCTTTGAGCGCTCGAGTTCGCGTCGCTGCTGCTCCAGCAGAGAGCCTTCCCGGCCGCTTGCGATCGTCAGCACGAGGACGCGCCGCGTGGGCATCGCCGAGGCCGCGCGGTCGAGCGCGCTGCGCGAGCGCGCTTCCCGCAGGTCAATCCCGCGGTCGGCGAGCGCCATCAGTCGCGCGCGGCGCCCCGATACCTCGCCGCTGGATCCTGAAAGAAAATCGTTGACTCCGGCGATCAGCGGCGCCGAGTCAGGCGGGCGCTTGGAGATCGCAGCCTCAATCCGCCCAAGGCTGTGAGCGGCATTTACCGGACCCATAGAGCAGAACCGTCGCGGACCGTGCCAGAGGCAGCCGAGCAGGGTCCGAATCTCCGCTCCGATCGTAGGCGCCGCGCCGACCGCCTCGGCGTGGCGCCGGGCCGTCCTGCCGCGGCTGCGCTGCGCGGAGCAAAGCGCTCCGAGCCTCGCGTCATCGCCAAAGCGGATGTGGTTCAGCGCGGCGCCCGGCAGGTAACGGACGCGGCCGCCTGCCGCCGCCCAGCGGTCCTGCAGCTCGGTCTCGTCGTAGCCACCGCCGATCGTCGGGTCGAACAGGCCCACGCCCTCAAAGACCTCGCGGCGAATTGCCATGTTTGCTCCCCATGCGTAGCGGCAATCGGCCTCCTCGCTTCCCAGATTGGTGCCGGTTATCGGCCAGCCGTCGCGCCCGCAGGCCCGGAAGCGGTGACCCTCGATCAGCGGGCGGATAGGCCCTGTAAGGACGCCGACTTCGGTCGGGTTTCTCTTCGCGCCGTCCAAGATCGCCGACAGCCACCCCTGCTCTACCTCAACGTCATCGTCGACGAAGATCAGCAAGCTCGCCCGCGTCGCTTCGATCCCGCGGTTGCGGGCCGCGTTGAGGCCGTCGCCTGCGCCTTCGGCGATGTAGCGCGCGCCGTAACCTTCGGCAATTGTCCGCGTGGCCACCGACGGGCCGTCGTCGACCACGATTACTTCGACCCCTGCCGTCGTCGCCTGAGGGACAATTGAACGCAGGGCACGGTCGAGATACTGCGGGCGCCCGCGGGTGGGGATGATGATTGCGGCTGCCGTCGACATCAGCGTTTGACGCTAGCGTGAGCGCACGCTGTGATCCTGCTTCTGCACAACCGGTACCGCACGCTCGGGGGCGAAGAAAGGGTCGTCGACGAGCTCGCGAGGCTGATTCCGCAGCAGCTCGGCGAGGAAGTAACGCGCTTTGAATCGTCCAGCGCCGACATTTCCGCCGCGCAAGCGGCAGTGGGGCTGGTGCGGGGCGGGCTGAATCCTGACGCGCTCGCGGCCGAGATCCGGCGCACCGGCGCGCGTGTGGTCCACGCTCACAACCTGCTGCCGGCTTATGGCTGGCGCGCGCTTGCCGCCGCCCGCGCGGCCGGCGCAAGGACGGTGCTGACAATGCATCAATACCGCCTTGTCTGCGCGGCTGGAACCTGCCTTGATTCGGCCGGCGAAGATTGCACGCGCTGCCACGGGCGCGACACACGCCCTGGGGTACGGCTCAACTGCAGAGGCGGCTCGCGCGCCGAGGCGTCGCTCTATGCGGCGTCGCTCGCGCGCTGGTCGGCGCGCACGGTCGAAGAGGCTGACGTGCTGACGGTCCCGAGCGCTTTCACGCTGGAGCGGCTGCGCGAGCTTGGTGCGCCTATCGACGGCCGCAGCGTCGAAGTGCTCCCCAACCCCGTCTTCGAGGCGGCCGAGAAGGCCGACCCGCCGAGCGGCTCCTATGCGATCTGTTCGGCCCGGCTGGCTCACGACAAGGGTGTCGATCTGGCGATCGAGGCCTGCGCGCTAGCCGGTCGGCCACTCGTCATCACCGGTCACGGACCGGACCGGGAAAAGCTTGAGCGGCTCGCAGCGACGCTCGGCGCAGACGTCCGCTTCGCGGGCCGCGTCTCGGAGCAGGAGCTCGCGCGGCTGCGAGCGGGCGCCGCCTTGGCGGTGGTGCCGTCGCGGTTCGCGGAGACCTTTGGGCTGTCGGCGGCGGAGGCGATGGCCGCGGCTCTGCCCGTTGTTGGGTTCAACGTCGGCGCGCTCTGCGACCTGCTCGCCGACGGGCAACTGGCCGACCCCGGCAGCGTCGATCAGCTCGCGTCGCTGATCGCGCTCTACTGGGGTGATCGGGAGCTCGGGCTCGGCAACGCGGGGAAGATCTCCGTGATCGCGTCACCCGAGGTGGTCGCCCGTCGGCTGGCTTCGCTCTACGGCCAATGAGTGCGTACGATCAGCCGATGCGCGCACTTGTCACCGGCGGCGCCGGTTTCATTGGATCGAACCTAGTTGACGCGCTGATCGCCCGCGGCGATCAGGTTGCCGTTCTCGACGACCTCTCGTCGGGCAAAGAGTCGAATCTCGACGCGGCCCTAGCGGCCGGAGCGGAGCTGCACCGGCTTGACGTCCGCGACGCCGGCGGAGTCGACGGGCTGTTCGCTGCGTTCAAGCCGCAGCTTGTCTTTCACCTCGCGGCCCAGATGGATGTTCGCCGCTCGCTTGAAGAGCCCGGCCTCGACGCCTCGGTGAACGTTGTCGGCACGGTCAACGTGCTCGATGCCGCCGCCGGGAACGACGTTGAACGCCTCGTAAACACGTCGACTGGAGGCGTCATTTACGGCGACGCCGAGCAGATCCCAACGCCTGAGCACTCTCCGGCACTGCCGCTTTCCGCCTACGGTCAGAGCAAGCAGTGCGCCGAGCTCTACTGCGGCTGGGCTGGGCGCCTGCACGGGCTGGAGACCGTCACGCTGCGCTGCGGCAACGTTTACGGTCCGCGCCAGGACCCGTCCGGCGATGCCGGAGTTGTGGCGATCTTCGCGGGCTGTCTGCTCAGTGGGGAGCGGCCGACGATCTTCGGCGACGGTTCGGCGACTCGCGACTACACCTTTGTCGACGACATCGTTGCGGCGAACCTGCTGGCGGCCGATGCGGCAGGGGGGAACGGCCCGTTCAACATCGGCACCGGAGTCGAATCGAGCGTGCTTGATCTGGTCGCCGCGCTCGACGCAGCCGCGGCGCCAGGTGAGGGGCCACTCGACCCGCAGTTCGCTCCCGCCCGTGCGGGGGAAGTCGAGCGCAGCGCGCTCGCTGTGAATCTGGCCGCAGCCGAGCTTGGCTTCAGGGCGCAGACTGCGCTCGATGACGGCGTCGCCAGGACGCTCTCAGCGCTGCGCGGATGAGCGCTGCGCCCGCAGCTGCTTGAAGAACTCGCCGATGAAGCGGGGGTTGTAGATCAGGTAGCGCCGCCAGAGCCGGCGCGGCTCCTGGAACAGCCTAAAGGCCCATTCAAGGCCCGCTTCCTGAAGGATCGCCGGTGCCTGCGGAACCAGCCCGGCGTGGAAGTCAAAGGCCGCGCCAACGCCCACCAAGACCGCGGCGTCGAGCCGCGGGCGCATCTTCGCCATCCAAAGTTCTTGCCGCGGCTGGCCGGTGCCGACCCAGACGATGTCGGCGCCGCTGGCGTTGATCTTGTCCACCGCCTCCTGTTCCTCCTCCACGGTTGCCGCCCTGAAGGGGGGCGACTGGGTGCCGACAATCCTCAGCTCGGGGAAGCGGTCAAGCAGCTTTGACCTAAGCAGCGCGAGGGCATCCTCGTCGCGGCCGCCGAAGAGGTAGATGCTGTTCCCCGTCTGAGCCGCACGGCGGCAGCTCTCGATCATCAGGTCGGGTCCATAAACGCGGCTTGCGCCCTTGCCGCCAAGCGCCGTCACCGACCACACCAGCGGCTGACCGTCGGGTACGACGAAGTCGGCGCCGTCAACCGCAAGTTCAAGCTGCGGGTCGTCCTGAACGAGCATCACGAGGTGAACCGGTGCTACGCAGATGTAGCCGCGGTGGCGGCCAGCGATCGCGGAGTCGATCCAGTCAACCGTCTGGCGGTAGTTGGTCAGCGCAATCGGCACTCCGAGCACGTCAATGACCTCGGCCGCCAGCTCGGGCGGCTGCATGGAGGCACGATCTGCGCTGTCAGCTGCGGGCACGGCGGTCAGTATCGCAGCGCCCGCTGCGCTGCGGGGCCCTGCACCGAGCCTCTAGGCTGGCCGTCGATGCCGCGCGCACTGATAACCGGAATTGGCGGGCAGGACGGTTCGTACCTCGCCGAGCTGCTGCTTGCTGACGGCTATGAGGTGGTTGGCTTTGGCCGCGCCGCAGGTCTCGAAGGCAATTCGAATCTGGCTGCGGTTGCCGATCGAGTTTCGCTTCTGACCGGTGATCTGCTTGAACCGGGGTCGTTGGCGCGGGCAGTTGAGGAGGCTGAAGCCGACGAGATTTACCACATGGCCGCGCCCACCTTTGTGCCCGATTCCTGGAATGACCCGAGCGAGACGATGACTGCGATCGTCGGCTCGACCGCCGAGATGCTGGCCGCTGCGGTTGCGTCCGCCAGTCCACCGCGGATCTGGCTCTCGGCGTCGGCGGAGATATTTGGCGACACAGACCGCTCGCCGCAGGACGAGTTGTCGCTCGCACGCCCGCGGTCTCCCTACGGAGTCGCGAAGCTGGCGGCGTTGGGGCTCCTGCGGACGATGCGCGAGCAGCACGGCCTCTTCGCCTGCGGAGGAATCCTTTACAACCACGAATCGCCGCGGCGTCCGCTCCGCTTCTTGCCGCGCAAGGTCACGAGAGGCGCCGCTGCGATCGCGCTGGGGCAGCAGGAGCAGCTCGTCCTCGGTGACCTTGACGCCACCCGCGACTGGTCTGACGCCCGCGACGTAGTAGGCGGTGCGGTGCTTGCGATGCGCGCCGAGGTCCCGCGCGACTACGTCCTCGCGAGCGGGGTAGGCCACAGCGTGCGCGAACTGGTGGAGATCGCTTTTGATGCCGCCGGGATTGGCGGAGAGTTTCAGAGCCGGGTTAGCGTCGATCCCCAGTTTGTGCGCCCGCCGGAAGCGGTCGCGCAGCTCGGCGACCCCGGGCTCGCCGAGCGCGAACTGGGCTGGGAGCGCCGCTTCAGCTTTGAGCAGACGATCGCCGAGATGGTCGCGGCCGATCTCGCCGATCTAGGCGGCTAGCGGCCGAGCAGCTCGAGGTCGGCGCGAACCATCAGCCGGATCAGTTCCTCAAAGCTTGTCTTCGGCTTCCAACCCAGTTCGCGCTCGGCCTTTCCGTAATCGCCGATCAGCTGATCGACTTCGGCTGGCCGCACAAACTGGGGGTCGATCTCGACGTGCTGCTCCCAGTTGTCCAGCCCCGCTTCGTCAAAAGCGACTTCCACACAGTCGCGCACCGAGTGGATCGCGTTTGTTGCGACCACGAAGTCATCGGCCTGATCCTGCTGGAGCATCAGCCACATCGCTTCGACATAGTCCTTCGCGTAGCCCCAGTCGCGTTCGGCATCGAGGTTGCCGAGCGCGATCTTCTCGGCCAGTCCGAGCTTGATCGCGGCCGCGTGCCAAGTGATCTTGCGCGTGACGAACTCGAGCCCGCGGCGCGGGGACTCGTGGTTGAAGAGGATTCCGCTGGCTGCGAAGAGGTCGTAGGACTCGCGGTAGTTGACGGTGATGAAGTGCCCGTAGGCCTTTGCCACCCCGTACGGCGACCGCGGATAGAAGGGCGTCTCCTCCGTCTGCGGGATCTGCCGCACCTTGCCGAACATCTCGCTCGACGACGCCTGGTAGAAGCGTGCCTCCGGGCAGACTTCGCGCATCGCCTCGAGGATCCGTGTAACGCCAACGCCGGTGAACTCCGCTGTCAGCGTCGGCTGGACCCAGGACGCGGCAACAAAGCTCATCGCTCCCAGGTTGTAGATCTCGTCTGGCTTCGATGCTCGGAGCGTGTCAACCAGCGAGCGCTGGTCCAGCAGGTCGCCCTGATGGAGCGTTATCCGGTCTCGGATCTGCTCGATCCGTTCGAATGTCTCGGTTGACGAGCGGCGCACCATTCCATGGACCTCGTAGCCCTTCTCGAGCAGCAGTTCGGCCAGGTAGGAGCCGTCCTGGCCAGTAATTCCGGTTATCAGCGCGCGCGACATCAGAGTTGCAGGCTATCTGCCGAGAGCCTTCCGTTGCGGCCGGAAGGTTGCGCGTGGCTCTAGGCTCCGGGAGCGTGGATGCAAAGCCGACAAAGCTCGAGGGTGCACTTCTGATCTCTGTGCAGCGGATCGACGACGAACGCGGCTTCTTCGCCGAGACCTTTCGCGCCTGCGAAGCCGCTGAGGCCGGTATCGGTGAGCAGTTTGTTCAGGACAACCATTCGCGTTCCGCCAAAGGCGTCGTTCGCGGTCTTCACTTCGCCGTCGGGCCGGGCAGTTCGAAGCTGGTGCGCTGTGCACGCGGCGCGATCTGGGACGTGATCGTTGACCTGCGGCGCGAGTCGCCGACCTTCGGTAGATGGGAGGGGTTTGAGCTCAGCGACGAGAACCTTGACGCTCTCTACATCCCGCGCGGGTTTGCCCATGGCTTCTGCGTGATCAGCGACGTCGCCGACGTCGTCTACAAGCAGTCCGCGTACTACGACCCGTCGGTCGAACGGTCTATCCGCTGGAATGATCCGCGGATCGCGATCGACTGGCCGCTGCCGGATGAGCGCATCACCGTCTCCAAGCGTGACGCCGAGGCGCCGACTCTTGACGAGATCTCCGGCGAGCTCGACTTCTAGAGCCGCTCGGCCATGTAGGGCGCTGATGCGCGGAAGTAGAGCAGCCCGACAATCAGAGTGAGGATCGAGAGGCCAACCGGGATCAGGTCGCCGCTTAGCGATCCAAAGACGCTGCCGACGGAGTTGTAGGAGGCGTCGATCAGCGCGTGACGCGACTGCTGGATCGCCGAGGCAACGGGGTTGATGAGGAGGATCCGCGCCGCGCCAATGCCGGCCTTGTCGATCACCATCGAGATCGTGTAGAGGATCGGGGTTCCGTAGAAAAGCGCCTGCGTTACTACATCCCAGATCGGCTCCACATCGCGGTAGCGGACGTACATCGCGGAGAGAATCATCGCGAGTCCGCTGGAGAAACAGACGAGCATCAGCACGATCAGCGGAAACTGAACCCAGCTCGCGAGCACCGAGCCGCCCGCGAAGATCAGGAAGACTAGGACCGCAATCAGGTTCAGGGCGAGGTTGAAGAGCGCCTGCAGAACGCAGGCCAGCGGAATTGCCAGCCTTGGAAAGTCGACCTTTCGGATCAGCCCTTCCCGCGCCACGATTGACGTGACCGCCCCGCTGACGGAGTCGGTGAAGAACTGGAACAGGACGATCCCCAGCAGCAACGCGAGTCCGTAGAGCGGCTGTCCTTCCCCTACCCCGAGCACGACCGTGAAGATCACGTACATCACTGCGAACAACATCAGCGGGCGCATCAGCTGCCAGAGGTAACCGAGCGCGGAGCCGAAGAAGCGCAGTTTGAAGTCTGTCGTTGCCAGCGTCCAAGTGAGTCGCCAGAAGTGGCGCGGATCACTGCCGAATGCGCCTGGCCCCCTGATCGGCCTGCCGGCAGGCCGTGAAGGCTGGCTCATCGCCGCAGCTCCTCGGAAAACGGAATGTCGACCAGAGGCCCAGCAGCAATTCGGGTCACGACGACTGAACTCATCCGCTCGCGTGCCGCCAGCGTCGCCCCGTCGCGGATGGTTACCGAGGGAGTGACGGTGTAGCGGTCGGGGCCAAGCGGATTGTCGAATTCAATCCGCCAGACGACCTCTTCGCCGGCTTCAAACTTCCCGCTTGGCTTCCCGCTCCAGTCACTTGATGCCGTAAACAGGGGGACGCGCGCGCCATTTGCCAGCGAGACCGAGAAGATCGGGTTGTTGACTGCCTCGGTGAATCGGATCCGTGCACTGAAAGTCGTTGGCTCACCATTCGGCAATGTTGAGACTGTCTCTCCGGAGGAGTC
>WLNX01000170.1 GCA_009699565.1 Actinomycetota bacterium
AGGCTGGATCCTGCTGTCGATCGAGCAGGACCGCGAAGGCGCCCACCACCTCGATGCTCCGATCATCGCATCGCCCTGGTCGGACGAGGTTGGGCTGCGCGACGAGGCGCTCGTCGAGGGAGCCGTCGCTAACGCCGCTTTGGGCGAGGCTTCTGCCGCCGAAGTCATCGACGTCAAGTTGGCCGCAGACGCCCGGACTCAGGCGATGGATCTGTCGCTCCTCGACGGGCGCTTTGCGCCTGACGTGCTTGAAGCGGCTGCCAGAACCGCAATCGCGGCTTGGGCTTTGGCGGTTGACGGGCCGGACGACGACCTCCTCGCGGTCGCAAGCGCCGAAGCGGTCGATCAGCTGCTCTACCCGACCGGCGACCGGGCCGAACGCCTAGTGGTGCGCGGCCCGAAGATCGAATCGGTTGAGATCAACCGCTTGGAACCGGAGCCAGCACCGGCGCGGATGTCGCTGGCGGTGCAGGTGAGCGGCCGGCGCTACATCGAGAACCGTGACACCGCTGCGGTTGTAGCCGGCGACAAGGACCGCGATGTCAAGTTCACGGAAACGTGGGCGATGGCGCTCGACGGATCTGACGAAGTTCCGTGGCGCCTAGTGGACGCAACACCGTCTGACTAGCGAGTCGGGCGGTCGCGTCGACACCATTTTGTAGCGTTCGCTTCCGTAAACGAAACTACGGGGGTTGTCGTGGATATTCCTGTCAGCAAGCGCCTGGCCGCCGAGTGCCTCGGCACATTTGGCTTCTTTCTAACCGCCTTCATGGGCATCGTCACGCTCGCGACTCAGGGCGTCACAGCGATCCAGTCGCTTGGAATAGCTGCCGGCTTCGGCTTTGGCTTGGCCGCGATGATCTTCGCCTTCGGGCACGTCTCCGGCGGGCACTTCAATCCCGCCGTGACGCTTGGCTTGGCGGCGGCGCGCAAGCACCCGCCCTCGGAGATCCTGCCCTATTGGGCGGCACAGCTTGTTGGCGGCTTGATTGCGTCTCTGCTGATACTCGTGCTTTGGACTCAGGAGATCGTCTCGAAGACCGTAAACGTGCCCGGCATCGGCGTCAGCGACAGCACGGCCTTCATCATTGAGGCAATCTTCACGATGCTCTTCGTGCTGGTGATCGCAACCGTCGCAACCGATGAGCGAGCGCCTTGGAAGGGCGTCTTCGCTCCTTTCGCGATCGGTCTATTCATCTTCACGGCTGGCACAGTCGCCGGCCCGATCAGCGGCTTCTCGTTTAACCCGGCTCGCTCACTGGCGCCCGCAATTGCCGCTGGCGACTTCAGCCATATCTGGATCTACCTGCTGGCTCCGCTGCTTGGCGGAGTGGTTGGTGGCCTGATCCACCTCTACTTCGCCGACGACAAATCGGCGGCGAGGAGCGAAGAGTTCGAAGATCTAGACCGGGAGACGGCCACCAACTGAAGGTCCTCCCCGCGCTCGCTGCGGGAAGGACCAACAGTTTGCTTGCCGCGTACGGCGACTAGGCGCGCGAGGCGCTGCGCTTGCGGGCGCGGCGGATCTTCTTCGCTTTCTCTGCCGCCCTTGCGCGAGCCGTCGTCCGCGAACGCGCTGCTGTCGCTGCCGTTGTCGTTGAGGCGACCTCGGCAACGCTGATCGCGCTTGGCTCGCCTGTGCCGGAGGCACAGAAGCCAAATGCCGCGACGCTGGTGCCAGGAGCGACCGAGGCGGCCCAGCTCGGCGCCGTCACGGTCACAACGTTGCCACTCCGTGTGGCAGTTCCGCTCCAGCTGTCGGTGATCTTGACGCTGCTTGGCAGCGAGAAGGTCAGCTTCCAGCTAGTTGACGACTTGCCGCCCGAATTTGCAATCTTGAAACTGCGGCAGAGGCCGCCGGTCCAAGTCGAGTCCTTCGTCACGGTCGCCGTCAGCTTCGCCGCGCCGGGAACCGGCGTTGGCGTCGGGGTCGGCGTCGGGGTTGGGGTTGGGGTTGGCGTCGGCGTCGGCGTCGGCGTCGGCGTCGGGCTTGGTGTAGTGCCTGACTGATGTGAGGCAACGACGATGTTGTTCAGCTGCCCTGACGCTGAACCTGAGACACACATCCCGGTGTCGGAGTAGCTTCCGCCAGCAACGGCCTTCGCCCAGCTAGGCGCGACTACCGAGTAGTCGTTGCCGTTGTGCGTGAATGTGCCGCCCCAACTGCTTGTGACCGAGTTGCCGGCCGGGATCGAGAAAGTGATCTTGTCGATCACCAAATCGCTGCTCGTCGCGTTGTTCACGACAATCTTGCCGCACCATGCTCCCGCCCACTGCGTGTCAACCGAGACCTTCGAGCTGACTGCGCCGGGAGTCGGGGTTGGGGTTGGGGTTGGGGTTGGGGTTGGGGTTGGGGTTGGGGTCGGGGTCGGGGTTGGGGTCGGCGTCGGCGTCGGGTTGATTGCTGGCGCCCCGCCAAATGCCTTCCAGATCGTTGAGAACTGCATTGAGGTCTGCGTCACTCCGCTGCAGTAGTTGCCGGTGAAGTTGCTCGGCGTGGCGCACTGGAAGTCGCGGTTGAGCGACCACATTGCGATCCGCCCGATGCTCTTCGTGTTGGCCCAGTTCAGCAGCTTCGTGGCGTCGGCCGTGGTGAAGATCTCAACCGAATTGTCGTTGATTCCGATCATCGGCGTGATGCCGATCATCCGGTAGAGCTCGGCGTCGCTGCGGCCGGTGTAGACCGTGCCGAGCTGCGCCTTCAGCGCCTCGCCGGCCTGAATTGCAAAGTCGCCCATCTTTCCCGCCGGGTTCAGCGAAGAGTCGTAGTAGTCCATCGCCATCACGTTGACGACGCTGACGTCGACCCCATTGGCAACTGCGCTGCGGACGACGTTCATGCCGTCGTAGGTGAGACCGGTTGGCATTGTCGGCAAGGTCAGCGAGACGGTCACCGGCTTGCCGGCGGCCGTTCCTGCGGCCTGAACCTTGGCGATCGCCTGGAAGCGGCGGGCGACCGAGGTCGGATCGCCCTGATCTGCGCCCTCAATGTCAAAGTCGAGGTTGCGGACGTTGTAGGCGTCGATCACGGCTTGGTACTGCGCGGCAAGCGCAGTCGCGGTGGTGCAGGTGCGAGCAAGCTCTTGGCCGGCTGCGCCGCCGAACGAGATGATTGGCTCGGAGCCTGCTGCGCGGGCGTCGGAGATCACCTGCTTGGCGTCAAACCATTCGTCTGAAGCTGCCAAGCCGTAGAACCCGCCCCAGGACGCTTGGCAAGCTGAACCGCTGACGATGAAGCCGAGCGTCGAGGCCTTCGCGCCCGACTGCTTGATGTTCGCGGCGTTGCTGGCCTTCGACTGGAGCGTCATGTCGACATAGGGCGCGAAGCTCGGCGATACCGCGGCGTGGGCGGCGGCGGGCCCGGCCGCCATCGCCGCTGCTGCGACGGCGGCGGCAGCAGCGATGGTTGCGAGGTGTCGGTTCGGTTTTGTTGTCGTGATTGGCATCTTCCTGGTTCCGTTTCTCTGCCTTCATGCGGCAGCGTCAGTTTTCAAGTAGGGACATGGCCGACCAGCACCCCGCGCCGCCATCCACGGCGCGGGGAGCCGCCGGGTTCGATCAAGCGCGCTTGCTGCGGCGTGCCGTTTGGCGCTTCGCGCGGCGAATCTTCTTCGCCTTCTCTGCAGCGCGGGCTCGCGCGCTGCCGTGCGACCGAGCCGCAGTTGCCATCGCGCTCGCCGCAACTTCGGTGACCGAAACGGCGCTCGGTTCACCACTGCCGGAGGCGCAGAAACCGAACGACGTGACGCTGGCGGAAGGAGCAACCTTGGAGGCCCAGCTCTCAGGCGAGACGGTGACCGTGTTGCCGCTGCGCGATGCCACTCCGCTCCAGCTCTGCGTAATTGCAACCGAGCTTGGCAGCGTGAAGGTCAGCTTCCAGCCGGTTGATGTCGCCGTGCCGCTGTTTGCGACCTTGAAGCTTCGGCAAAAGCCCGCCGCCCAAGTCGAGTCCTTGAGAACCGTCGCTGTAAGTACGGACCCACCGGGAACCGGAGTTGGGGTCGGCGTCGGGGTCGGGGTCGGCGTCGGGGTCGGGGTCGGGGTCGGGGTCGG
>WLNX01000171.1 GCA_009699565.1 Actinomycetota bacterium
AACGTCCGGTGGCAGGCCCATCGGCGTCGCGGGCCTCTGCCGCCAGGAAGGGTCGATACAGCAGGAACCCGGAGATCACGAAGAAGATCGAAACGCCGACGTCGAGGTTCGCAACGATCGAGTCCATGAAGCCGTGCCACTCGTAGAAGTTGGCCCCAAACAGCGTGTGACCGACCAGAACCGAGATCGCAGCGATTGCACGCAGCCCGTCGAACATCGGGAACCGGGGATTGCCCGGAGGCGGACGAACCGCCTCCGGCACACCCGACGCAACCGGGGTCGGAGAAGTTGTCGTCGAACTGGACACCCCAGTCACAGCGCTTTCCCGGTTGCCCGCGCCGAACGCTTGAACCCGTGATCTTTTAGCCGGAGGAATGGACGCTCAATGACGTAATAGCTGACGGCCGCGATCGGAATGGTGATCAGCAGCGTGAGCAGCGTCGTCTCAATCGCCGCGAGCGCGGGGTTCGAGTAGTCAATCCAACCTTGCCGGACGATCAAGATCACGACGCCAAGATGCCACAGGAAGAGCCCGTAGGAGATCAGACCGAGCCATGCAACCGGCCTGAGCATCAAGAACCTGCCAGGCACTCCCTGCCGCGGAGCGGAGAAGACTGCGGGCAGGACGAGAAGCGCTGCGATAAGGGGCTGGAGCACCCAGCGAATGATCGAATCCCCCGGTAGCCAGACGAGCCCGCCAGGAATTCCGGTCAGCGCGCCCAGCAGAACGTAGAGCCCGATGGCGAGCGCCCAGCACCACCCGGGATTTCGGCCGACCAGTTCAACCAGCTTCAGAGACTGCGCTTTCGCGTGCTGGGACCACGCACTAATCAGCGCGAGGCTCATTCCCAATGCGAACCAGTAGAGGTAATGCTGGAGGCCAAGCGGGTGCCAGAAGAGCGAGTGCGCGTAGCCGTTCCAGAAGGCCGCCGAAATCAGGCTCAGCACTATCAGCAGCGCGATCTCAAGCTGCATCCGCCGGGTCGGCGAGGCCGATCGAAAGGCTCGCGCGGTGAAGAAAGCGTAGAGCGGCAGGACGAGGTAGAAGCTCACTTCGATGCAGAGGCTCGAGGCTTGACCAAGTCCATTTGTGGAGAGCGAGAAATTCTGAAGGAAGAAGTAGTACTTCGGCCAATCGCTGAACATCTCCCGGCTTAGGGGATAGATCGACAGCACTGTCAGCGCGACCCAATATGCCGGGACAATACGCAGCACCCTGCGCCGGTAGAAGCGACCGGCAAGTGGGCCCCTCTCGCCCTTCATGTTGGCCGCCACGAACGGTCGATAGAGAAGGAAGCCGGAGATCACGAAGAAGATCGGCACACCAATGTCGAGGTTGGCGGTCCACGGCCTCAGAGATCCAGTCCAGAGGTTCGCCGACCAGCCAAAGCCGTGGTAAACGAGGATTGATATCGCCGCAACAGCTCGGAGTCCATCGAAGAGAGGGAACCGCGGGTTCCCTGGCGGCGGTTTGAAGACGTCCGGGACCTGCCTGTTGGCGGAGACACCTTCCGCAGAGCTCACGGCCCCCACTATCCGAGGTCCGCTGCGCTCTCCAAGTCAGTCATGCGACCAGCTTTGGAGACCGTCGTCATCAAGCGCGATGTCAAGAACCTCGTGGCCGAGCTCCCGCAGCTCCTGCGCCACCTCGAAGCGCTTCCCAAATGGCGCATAGAACAGCATGAAACCGCCACCGCCCGCCCCTGTGATCTTGCCTCCCAACGCGCCGGCCGAGATCGCAGCGTCATAGGCGCGCACGGCGGCGTCGGTGGCAACCAGAGGCGACAGTTCCTGCTTGACGGCCCAAGATTCACCGAGCATCCCTCCGAAGCCGTCAAGGTCGCCGGAAAGCAGCACCTGCTTCATCTCGACGGCGAGTTCCTTCTGCCTGCTGAGAGCGCGCACGGTCGATTCCGAATCCCGTTCGAAGCGCTCCCGCTGATCGTCAATAATCGTCGCAGACTCGCGCGAGCTGCCGAGGTCGCAGAGCAGGAGATTGTGCTCAAGCGTGGCGACAGTTGAGACCGGCAGTCGCAAAGCGTTGACAGTCACTTCATCGTCGTTGAACTCGAGGAAGTTGAATCCACCGAAGACCGCCGCGTAGTGGTCCTGAGTGCCGCCCGTCAGGCCAAGGTCCTCGCGCTCGATTGATACCGCCATCTCAGCGACCCGATGAGGCCCTGCCGAGCGGCCGTAGGCGGCCAGCAGAGCCCCGACGACCGCGACCACGATCGTCGAAGACGCACCAAGTCCGGAACCGGGAGGCGCCTGCGACTGAACCCTCAGCTCAACTCCTCGATCGTCCCCTGCCAGTCGGCTGATCGGGCCGCGGAGAAGGTGCAGTTGCTGATCCAGCTCGCTGAGCTCGGCGATCGGCCCCTGCGCAACAAGGCCGAGGTCGAGGCTGTGAATTACAAATTGATCATCCTCGCGAATCCTCGCCGAGGCATAGGCATAGCGACGAATAGCGGCGCTCAGCACTGCGCCGCCTTCACGCTCCGGGTAAGGGGCAACATCCGTTCCGCCGCCCGCAAAGCTAATCCGCATCGGCGCCCGCGCAAACGCCGTCTGACCGAGCCGATCGGTGACAAGATCGATCGAAGGCCGTTTCGCTCGCGACTGGGTCATCCCGCGTCGAAGTTACCCGATGGAGCGCGGTTTCGGAGGCAGATCCGTCCCACCGACCAGCAGTGTCGACGAACAGCGCGTCCGGACTTGTGCGCGCTGCCAGCGTTCGCGTAACCTGAATGTGCCCGCGATGCACATCCTGATCCTCACAGACCGCGACTGGAACCACCCGCAAACCGGCGGCACCGGCGTCCACCTGACCGGCCAGATAGACCACTGGCTGGCGTGGGGTCACAGCGTGACGGTGATTGCAGGCGGCTACGACAATTCGCTCCCGTTCGAGCGGATCGGCAACCTCACCGTCTACCGAGTTGGCACCCGCGTCAGCGTCTTCCCACAGACAATTATCAAGGGCCTGCTCCAGCGCGTCCCAAAAGCCGATGTGACGCTGGAGATCATCAACGGCATCTGCTGGATGACGCCGCTCTGGCACCGTGGTCCACGGGTGTCGCTGATCCACCATGTTCACAAGGCGATGTACGTCGACGAGATGGGAACAAAGGGCAGATTTGCGGGTCTGGCTCTCGAGACGGCGCCGCTGCGAACGATCTATCAGCGGTCGCAGTTCCTGGTGGTCTCCGAGGCCACGCGCGAAGAGGTTGCCACTACACACAGGATCCCGAGCTCCTCGATCGCGGTCGTCTATCCGGGGGTAGACCACGAATACTTCCAGCCGGGACCGAAGAGCGAAGAGCCGACGATGGTCTTCCTTGGCAGGCTGAAGGCGTACAAGCGGGTCGAGACGCTGCTTGACGTGGTTGGCGCAATTGACGGGCTCACGCTCGACATCGTCGGCGACGGAGATCACGCGCCAAAGGTCCAAGAGGTGGCGCGCGCAAAAGGACTTGAAGGACGCGTCCGCTTCCACGGGCATGTAGACGACGAGACCAAACGGCGCCTGCTGTCGCGCTCGTGGCTGGCGGCGACAGCCTCGTCAGCCGAAGGAT
The DNA here is from genome assembly GCA_009699565.1 of Actinomycetota bacterium. Taxonomy (GTDB): domain Bacteria; phylum Actinomycetota; class Thermoleophilia; order Solirubrobacterales; family Solirubrobacteraceae; genus F1-60-MAGs163. The sequence continues at coordinate 3,576 of WLNX01000171.1, forward strand.
GGTCATCGTCCACGCTCGAGGCCGCTGCTTCGGGGACACCGACCGTCGCTCACCCCGTTGGCGGCCTGAACGAATCGATCGTCAACGGCCAGACGGGACTTCACGCCGAAACCGTCGCTGACTTTGTCGCCGCCGTGCAGCGCGTCATTGGCGACGACGATCTTCGTACGCGCCTAAGCGTTCAGGCTCGAGCGCGGGCCGCGACGCTTGGGTGGGACAGGTCCGCGGCCGGAACACTCGAGGTCCTCGAGCGGGCAGCATTTGGCGAGCCGCGCCGCGAGCAGGAGCAAGAGGCGACAGCGTCGCCGTCAATATCCGCAGCGCCAAGCGACAACTGAGTCCTACAGAAGCCGCTGCTACGGAGCGATAATTGGCGCAACGCTCATGCCGCTCCGGCAGGCAGCGGCGCCTTTCCACAGCTCCAGCGCAACCTCTGCGGTCCCCGCCGGGACGATTGTCCTGAGCCCCGC
>WLNX01000172.1 GCA_009699565.1 Actinomycetota bacterium
CTCATGCCGCGACCGGCGACCTCTGGAGCTGGCTTGCCAACAACGGACACGCGTCGCTCGGTCTCTCGGGCAGCCCCGTCAGCGAGCTGACGATTGAGCTCGACTTGGATGATCCGCAGATCGCAGGCGTTGAAGCCGGCGACCTCTCGGCGGCCCTCTCGACCTGCGCCTCGGCGACGGTCGTGAAGACGCCGATCAGCGTTTAGCTTGGTTGCTCGCTGCCGGCGTCGGCAGCAGGCTCCGGTGCACTCTGCGCGGGCGGGGCCTCTTCAATCGCGGCTGTTGCTGCGCCGCCGACAGAACCCTGCTCGGCCTTCCAGACCTTGTTTAGGTTCATCTGGAAGAGGTAGACCGCGATCGGGGACAGGAAGACCCAGATCAGCAGCCCAAGGCCGGCGTCAAAGCCGTCGCCCGATCCGGTCAAGCGGCTGGCGGCGTTCATCCGCTTCCAGACCTTGAAGTGCGACACGAACGGCGGCACCAGGATCAGCACGCCGAGCGTGATCGCCAGCAGCGAAGTTCCCGGGCTGGTGCCGCATTCGTCGGTATCGCGCGAGCGGCCGAGGTCGCGCAGCTCGCGGTTTATGGAGTAGTACCAGTAGAGGTAGTAGATCCCGAGCGTGATCAGCGTCAGGCCGACGACGGCCAGCGGGTTGCGGATCTTCGCGGTCGATGCGGTTCCTGAGATCGTTACGACTTCAGCCATTATCTACTCCTTGATTCCGGTGTTGTCGAATGTTCCCTCGGCGACGACCTTCTCAACTTTGCCGCGCGGTACGAATATCAAAGCAAATACGAACGCCACAACGAGGATGCCGCTCATGATGTAGAAGATCGTCTGAGTCGACTGCGCGTAGGACTCCTGGATCCCCGTGAAGATCTGGGCAGCCTGAGAGCCGCCGCTGCCGGCGGGTGGGCCGCCGCTGGTTAGCTGAGAGGCGATCTGGTCGGTCTGTGCCTTCGGCAGCCCAAGCCTGCCGAGGTTGTCTTCAACGTTGATGCGGTTCTGAGTGATCAGGATCGTTCCGAGAATCGCCAAGCCTAGGCTGGAGCCGTAGTTGCGAATCGTCTGCGTGATCCCTGTCGCCTCTCCGTAGCTGCTGGCCGGTGCGCGGTTGATCGCATCGGTGTTCGCGGGGCCGAGGATCAGGCCCAAACCGAAGCCGGAAAGAATGATGTAGGGGAGCTGCGCGTTGACGCTGAGGTCGGTCATCTTCGACGCCCACAGGTAGAAGCCGATCGCGCCGATCAGTGCGCCGGCAACAACCGCTGGGCGGGCGCCGACCTTGTCGAGTATCCGGCCTCCGACTTGGGACGAGATCGCGAATCCGATGAAGAAGTAGAGGATGTACAGCCCGGCCTCGGAGGCGTTCTGCCCAAGCGCTAGCTGTGAATAGGTGCTGGCGAAGAAGAAGAGCGGTATGAAGACCATCATCAGCAGGAACAGCACAGCGTTGTCTGCCGCGAACGCCTTGTCGCTGAAGATCCGCACGCGGATCAGCGGGTCGGTGGCGCGCAGTTCGTGAACGACGAAAGCGACAATCAAGAGCGTCCCGAGGATGATCGAACCGATCGTGCGGCCGCTTCCCCAGCCCCAGTCGCTCGCTTGTTGGAGGCCCAGCACCGACAGCGCCATGCCGGCTGTGATCAACGCAGCGCCGCGGTAGTCGATCGGAGCCGGCCTGCGCTCGTTGTCGGGCTTCGAAATCATGATCAGGACCAGCGCGATGAGGGCGATCGGAATGTTGATCCAGAAAATCGCGCGCCAGTCAATCTGTGTCAGGTAGCCGCCGGCGATCGGGCCGACAGACGTCAGCGCCCCGGTGATGCCGAAGAAGATCGCCAACGCCTGGCCGCGCTTCTCAATCGGATATGAGGCAACTACCAGCGCGAGCGCCGCTGGGATCATCAGCGCCGCGCCGATCCCCTGAACAACGCGGAAGGTGATTATCCAAGCCTCCGCGATGCTGCCGCTCGGCGTGGCGCCGCAGAGCGCGGATGCCGTGGCAAAAAGCAGCACGCCGATGGTCACGACGGTGCGCTTTCCAAGCGTGTCGGCGATCCGCCCGCCCAGCGCAAACGAGGCGGACAGGGCCAGCAGGTAGCCGTTTACGACCCACTGGACGCCGGTCTCGCTCAGCTGCAGGTCCTTCTGGATGTCGGGAATGGCGATCGAGACGATCGTCATGTCGATGAAGGTCATCCCAACGGCGAAGATCATCGCCGCTAGTACCCAGGGCCCTGCCTTTTTTGCCGTCATGTCGGGTGATCGTACCCGAGCGAGCCGACCGCCCGCCCGGTTTCGGTTACGGGCGCTTCTTGCAGGCGGCAGGCGACTTAGTTGCCTTCAGCGTCTTCTCAAACGCTGCCGGCCGCGAAGTCATGACCCCGTCGACGCAATATGAGATCAGCGTCTTCCAATCGACCGGAGCGTCCTGATCGGTGTCGCCGAACCAGTTGTGCCAGGCATACCCGTTCTTGTGCGCCTTCTCGACAAAGCTTGCCTTCGTCGTTGTCAGCAGCTTGCCGCCAAAGGTGTAGTGGATCGGTACCTGCATCGCGACCGAGCCTTCACCGAGCAGCTTGCCGCCCAGCAGGAAGCCCGCCATCCCGTTGATGCCGGGAGCGGTGGGGAGGTTCGGCGCAAGCGTGTGGAAGAGGTCAACGGCGTCCTGCCTGAAGGAGACGACGATGATGTCCTTGCGCTTGGTGCTCTTCAGCTCATTGGCGAGTACGCGTGCGTTGTCGAGGTACTCCGACATGTCTTCGGCCGGGGTGCGGCCCTTGATCTCCACATTGATCGGCGTGTGGGGGAAGGCCTTAATCACTTCCTTCAGCGTTGAGATTCGGAAGTCGGAAGCCTTGTAACCCTTCGGCGCCTTGCGCGCGCCCGTCGCGATGCCGCGGTACTTGTACTCGGAGGCCGCTTTCTCGTGCGAGTAGTGGTTGTCACCGGAGGAGTACCAGTAGGCGTTGTCGAGCTTCTGGATTTCGGCCAGCGTGAACGAGCTGACGTTGCCGGTGCCGCTGGAGCGGGAATCAACGGTCGTGTTGTGCTGGATGATCACCTTGTCGTCCTTGGTGACGCCGATGTCCAGCTCAAGCATGTCGCCGCCAACCTTGAGGCAGCGCTTGAAGGCGTACATCGTGTTGCCGGGGAACTCATCCTCTCCGCCTTGGTGGCAGATGTTCCACGGGCGAGTCTGGCGCCATGGATTCTTGGCGGTTGCTGCCGATGCGGCGGCGGCGGGCACAGTGGCCACAACTGCTGCGAGGACGAATGAGAAGAGCAGGCGTTTAGTCATTTGCGGAGCCTACCGCAGCGGTTGGAGGCGCGGCGCAGATCAGCCAAGCTCGGGCGCGCTCCATCAGCCCGTGAAATAGCGCTGCAAGGCACAACCCGGCCGCCGAGCAGCCCGCTGCGACAGTCCAGCCCATGCATGCACGGAACGCTCTCCTGCTGCTTGCTTGCTGCGCGGTCGTGCTGCCGCTTGCTGCAAGCGCGCAGGGCGCAGACACCCAGCAGTTGCAGCAGAAGCTCGATTCCCAGAATGGCGCGCTCGCGGGCGCTCAGGGTTCGCTCGACAACGTGCAAGCGAAGCTCGACAAAGCGCAGGCTGCCTACGACGCAGAGCAGGCAAAGCTCGATCAGGTGAAGGCCGACATCAAGGCCGCCCACGAGCGGCTGCTGATCTTGGAGCGCAAGCTTGAGCTGGCAAACGCGGCGCTAACTTCCAACCTCGTCGGTCAGTACAAGGGCAACTACCCAGACCTGATCACGGTGCTGATGAATTCACACGGTTTCGCGGAGCTTGTTGACACCGCCAACTTCCTGCGCGACGTGCAAGATCGCAATGCCCGCATCCTCGCCTTCGACAAGCGGATGCGCACCGAGGTGATCGCGCAGGCAACGCGCCTTGGCAAGATGCAGGTGGTTGTTGAAGAGCGCACCGCCGCACTTCGCGTTCAGCGCAACAAGATCGACAAGATCCACATCGAAGTGCTGCGCCGCCGTGATGCCTTGATGGCCAAG
>WLNX01000173.1 GCA_009699565.1 Actinomycetota bacterium
GCGACGCGCTGCTGCTCGACGAGGACAGCCGCTCCGACACCTACCCGACGATCCGCATCGGTGAGGACAACGTCGACGTTGGCCACGAGGCGACCGTTTCGAAGGTCGGCGACGAGCAGCTCTTCTACCTGATGAGCCACGGCATCGACGAAGAGGAAGCCGGCAAGCTGATCGTCAACGGCTTCATTGAGCCGATCGTCAAGGAACTGCCGATGGAGTATGCGGTTGAGATGAACCGCCTGATCGAGCTGCAGATGGAAGGTTCGATCGGATGACTCAGGCGATCGCCGAACCTCCGTTCCTGGCCGACCGCCGCGCCGCTGCTGCGGCCGCTCTGGAATCGCTCGAGCTGCCTGCCTTTCGCGGCGTTGCCGGGTGGGAATTCACTCCGATTGAGGGCCTTGAGCTCGATTCGTTTCCGGTCGCGGCATCGGGCAGCGCCGACAGCGCCGCGCCGCTGCTTGAGCTCTCCGCCGAGAACGCGATCCGCCCGACGGCAGAGAAGCCGGCGGATGGTGCGCCGGTAGTGATGCCGCTGGCGCTGGCCGCGGAGCACTACCCGCAGATCGTTGAGAAGCACCTCGGAACAGTCGTCGCAGGGGACGGCAGCCCGTTTGTCGCCCGCAATGATGCGCTCTGGACCGACGGCCTTCTTGTCTACGTGCCGAAAGGCGTCGAGGTTGACGCGCCGATCGTCATCAACACTGTCCACGAGGCTGCCGGCAGCTCGCTGCATTGGCGGCTGCTGGTAGTTGCGGAAGAGGGCTCAAAGGCCGAGATCTGGCACCAGACCCTCTCCGCCGATCAGGAGGCAGAAGGCCTCGTCAACGGCGTCGTCGAGCTGGTCGTCGGTGCCGGCGCGAACCTTCGCTTCGTCGACGCGCAGGGCCTTAGTGAAAGCAGCTGGGTATTCGGCTCCCAGCGCGCCGTTGTCGAGCGCGACGGAGCGCTCGACTGGATCACGCTGGGCTTTGGATCGGCGAATGGAAAGATCTTCCTCGAGACGAAGCTGGCCGGCCCCGGAGCCGACGCCCGCGTGACCGGCGCCTACGCCACTCGCGGTCGCCAGCACCTCGACTACGACACGCTCCAAGAGCACGCCGCCCCTGACACGACCTCCGATCTGGCCTTCCGAGGGATTCTTGGCGGCCGCTCGCATGCAGTCTGGCGCGGGATGATTCAGGTGGACGAAGGTGCCCAGCGGACCGACGCCTTCCAGGAGTCGCGCAACCTGCTGGTCAGCCGCAAGGCGCACGCCGATGCGATTCCGGGGTTGGAGATTCTTGCCAACGACGTGCGCTGCACGCACGCCGCGGCGATTGCCCAGGTTGATCCGGAACAGCTCTTCTACCTGCGCTCGCACGGGCTCGACGAAGCAAACGCGCACAGACTTGTCGTCGAAGGCTTCCTCCATGCTCTCGTTGAGCGCTTTGAGGAGGGCCCCGTCCGCGACGCGGTCGCTGCCGCGATCGACCAGCGCCTGCAGCTCAGCCTTGCCGCCTGACCCGCCCCTGCTGGTCCTCTATGACGAGGATTGCGGCTACTGCCGCTGGTCTGTGGCGCAGCTGCTGCGGCTCGATCGGGACGGCGCGCTGAGGCTGATTGCGATCCAGTCGCCTCTGGGCCAGCAGCTTCTGGCCGACGTACCTCAGCGGCAGCGGCTTGAGAGCGCCCACCTTGTTGATCGCGAGGGAAGGCTCTTCTCTGGCGGGGCGGCGGCAGCGCCGATAGCAGCAGAGCTGCCTGCACTTTCAGCGACGGCGCCTCTCTTGCGCCGGCTGTCAGCGCCGGTGGACTCCACATACCGCTGGATCGCGGCAAACCGCGAGCGGGTCGGCCGCCTAGTCAGCGCCTCGCGCCGCGAGCGCGCCGATGCGGCGATCGCTGAGCACCAAGAACGTTTCGCCGGGACCGGCTAGTAGCCGAGCTTGTCAAGCACTGAGCCGCTCTTCTTAGCGGCCTTGCGGGCGTCATCCTTCGATCGCCTCTCGCGGCGGTCCTCGTCGGTGACAAAGCGGATGGTCGCTCCGACTCGCCCGTCCTGTGCAGCCTTGAGCTGGTCTCGGCTGACGCGCTCGGAGCTGTTCTTGCGCTCCTTCTTCTTCTCGTCGCGCTCGCGGTCGCGCTGCTTGGCGGCGCGCACGCGGCCAAGGCGCTGGGAGGCCTGCTCCTTGTCGAGCGTGACAATCCAAAGGTCTTCAGCGGGAGCCATCGCGACGATCGTCGCCGCCATCGCCTTGTCGATGCGTCCGGCGCCAAGCGAGCCGTTGGCGACGTTGCGGGCGCGCGTGCGGTGGTCGTCGTCGGCGGCGATCAGCGCCGAGATGTCCTGACGCTCCTTCGTTGCCAGTACTGCGAACGACGCACGGATTGCCTGCTGCGCACCGAAAAGGTCGATCGTCGCCTTCGATGCGGCGCGAAGTTCGTCGATCGGAAGCTGGCCGCGCGTCTTGGGTAGCTGCGGCGGGCGCTTGCCGCGCGGCTTCTTGCCCTTCGGCTTGCCCTTCGGCTTCTCGGCCTTTGGCTTCTCGGCCTTTGGCTCTTCGGCCTTCTCCGTGGTGTCCGGCTCGGGCGTCGCGCTTGCGGCCTCCTGCGAGACCTCAGCTGCGGTTTCCTCAACCGCGGTCTGCTCGACCTCCTGCTCAGCGACCGGCTCCGCCGGAACGGCTGCCGGCTCGGGAGCTGCGGTTGCAGCTTCCTCGGCGCCCTCGGCCTGCGGCTCGGTTGTAGGTTCGTCGCTGATCATCTGAATCTCAGGCTAGCGCGCCGGGAGCGCCGCAAGAGCCTCTCCGAGATCATCCGCGCTCTGGAAACTCAGCCCCAGTGCGTGCACGTGCCGGTAGCGGACGATGCCCTCCTCGTCGATCACCAGCGCCGCACGACGGGTTCCGAGGACCGGCGCAGTCAGGCCGTAGGCCTTCGCTACTGCCTTGTCGACGTCGGCCAGCAGCGGAATCGTGAGTGAGTTCGATTCGATGAAATCCTTGTGTGACTCGAGATCCTGGCTCGAAATCCCGACGACGGTTGCGCCGAGCGCGTCGATCGCGGCGCTGTCATCGCGGTAAGAGCAGAACTGCTTTGTGCACACTGGCGTGTTGTCGCCCGGGTAGAAGAGCAGGATTACCCGCTCGCCGAGGTGGTCGGACAGGCGGAAGTTGCCATCCGTTCCCGGCAGCTCGAAGTCAGGGGCCGGCTCACCGACCTGCGCTTTGGATGCCATCGGTGACACAGTATGCCAGTGGCACGCGAATGGATAGATGCTCATGCGCCGGTGATGGCTGCTGCTGCGGAACGCGAAACCGAGGCACTCGTCGCAATCTCGTCACCCTCAGCTGATGCGGAGGCGGCAGAGCGGATGGTTGCGCTTGTCGCCGCGCTCGCGCCGGCCGATGCCCGAATTGAGCGGATCGCCTGTTCCACTGCCGAACACGCTCCCGACGTCGTCGTCTCCGTCGACGGAGACGGTGCCAAACGGATCCTTCTCGTCGGCCACCTCGACACCGTCGTCTCGCATGACGCATTCCTGCCGCCAAGGCGAGTGGGCCACAAGCTCGTCGGCGCCGGGACCGACGACATGAAGGGCGGGGTGGCACTGGCTCTGGGTGCCCTGCGGGCCCTGGTCGGCCGCCGCGAGGTCGGGGAGGCGTCGCTGCTGCTCGTCAACGACGAGGAGTGGCGGACCGGCGACTTCGCCCACGTTGCCCGCTTCAAGGGGTTCGACGCCTGCCTCTGCTTTGAAGCTGGCGAACGCAGCGCGGAGGGCGACGACGCCGTCGTCGTCAGGCGCAAGGCTGCCGGAACCGTGAAGCTGACGGCGCACGGACGCGCGGCCCACAGCGGCAGCGCGCCCGAGCAGGGCATCAACGCGCTGCTTGCTCTGGCCGAGGCGGCTCAGATAGTCGGGTCGCTCAGTTCGCCCGACGGGCCGCAGCGGCTGACGGCGGTCCCCACGATCATCTCCAGTGGTGAGGCAATCAACGTTGTTCCCGCGGCCGGCGAGCTGATCTGCGACGTCCGAGCCGA
>WLNX01000174.1 GCA_009699565.1 Actinomycetota bacterium
AAGGACCAGCTGCCTGCCGTCAAGGAGGCAGGGAAGGTCGTAAATGACGCAACGACCAATTGGACGATCGGACCGTGCCCGAGCCAGGAGTGGGCAGAGCTGGTATTCCCCGACCTCGAGCCGGCGGCGGCGCTCGAGAGTCTGGCCAATGCGCTGATCCACATCTGCCGGCTTGACGAGGACGACCCGGTCGCCGCCTGGCGTGAGCGGGCGGCCGTTCTGATCGAGGCCGCGGAGAAGGTCACGGCACAGCGCTACGACTCGCTCCACTTTGAGGGCCCCGGAACCGACCTGACGGTAGGGCTGCTGCCAACCAGCAAGTTCCTGGCGGCGCAGTTCGAAACCGTTGACGGGATCAGGCACATGCCAAACATCCCCTCCGAGGAGATCTTCTCGGTGCCCGATCCGCAGCGCACCGAGGGCGTAGTGCGGGCAACGAAGCCGCTCGTCCTCGGAGGGTCGATCATCAGCGGACTTGAGGTTGAGTTCCGAGGCGGCCAAGCGGTTCGCATCGACGCCGACCAGAACGCGGAGATCCTGCGCGGCTACTGCGAGCGTGACGAAGGCGCGTCGCGGCTCGGCGAGGTCGCTCTAGTCGACGGCGACGGGCGGATCGGCAAGACGGGAACGACCTTCTTCGACACGCTGCTTGACGAGAACGCTGCCAGCCACATCGCGCTCGGGTCGGCCTACGGAATGTGCCTTGACGGCGACGCAGACCGCGACAAGATCAATGTCAGCCGGATCCACGTCGACTTCATGATCGGCTCGCACGATGTGGTTGTCAGTGGCGTCGCAGGCAGCGGCGCACGCAGCGAAGTGCTGCGTGACGGTAAGTGGTCGCGTTAACATCGCATTCATGCACCGCCGCGAACTGCTGCGCCTTGTGAAGTCGCTGGCTGCCCTTGGAGTGATCGCTGCCGCTGCCCTCGGTGCGCTGTCCGGCTGCGGCGATGGCGCCGCCAACAGCCAGGCGGCAGACGCAAAAGCCGAGCACCCGCCGGTTGTACTGCTGATCTTCGATGAGCTTCCCGCCCCCACGCTGATGAAGCCGGACCACGCCGTCGACGCCGAGAGGTACCCGAACTTCGCGGCGCTTGAGGCCAATTCGACCTTCTACCACGATGCGACGACCGTCTCTGACGCGACCTTCGCAGCGGTGCCAGCAATCTTTGGCGGCTGGCGGCCGGTCGGCCAACATCAGGGCAAGCCGGACCGCGAGATCGACATGAAGCACACGGTCTTCACGCTGCTCAGCCCAACCTACAAGCTGAACGTCTTCGAGCCGATCTCCTACATCTGCACAAGGAAGATCTGCCCCAAGTCGACCCACCAGGATCTGATCCCGGCGCGCGGCAAGGAGAACCCGGGCGAGACGACGGGCCGCACGCAGAATGTCCTGATCGCGCGAACTGAGAAGGCCATTGCTGCGATCAAGACCCCGGCGCCCGGGTCGAAGCCGGTCGCCCACATCCTCCACATCGAGATGCCCCACCCACCATGGCGCTACCTGCCCACCGGCCAGGCCTACAGAATCTTCGACAACGACAAGCCCGGGCTGGTCAATCCGCCGCCGACGAAGAACGACATCCTCGCCGGGCGCACGCAGGGGCCTCCTCATTGGATTGACGACCAGTACATCGTTGATCAGGGAACGCAGCGCCACCTTCTGCAGGCAGCCAACGCCGACCGCATTCTGGGCGTGATCATCGCTCGCCTGAAAGCGGCCGGCCTCTGGAACGACGCGCTTGTGATCGCAACCGCCGACCACGGAGCAAACTTCCTGACCAACGAACTGCGCCGCGAGGCTAGAGGCAAGAGCCTGACCCAGCTCGCGGGCGTGCCGATCTTTCTGAAGCTGCCGGGCCAGACGACGGGCGCGGCAAGCAGCTCAAGCGTGACGACGATCGACATCCTCCCGACCATCGCCCAGCAGACAAACCTCGGGAAGAACTGGAAGTTCACCGGGATCCCACTCAACGTGGCCCGCCCAACCGCCGGACCGAATGTTCGCGCCAGCGGCGCGCGCGCGCAGGTCCGCGAATCGCACTCGCAGTTCATCGCCGAACGCGACGCCTGGCTCGCGACGCTCGCGCGGCGCTTCCCGGCCGGCAAGGAAGCGCTCTACCGCTCCGGGCCAAACCAGGAACTGATCGGTGCGCCGATGCCTTCCTCGCTGGACCCGACTCCTTCAGGCCAGCGCGCCTACTTCAGCTACCCGCCGACCTACGCAAACATGAACCCCAAGTCGAAGCTGATCTCCGCGTACGTGTCCGGGAGGCTGGAGGGCGTTCCGCCGAAACAGGATCTTGCCCTGGTGGTAAACGACAGAATCGCCGCCGTCGGCCGCTCCTATCAGGACGGGTCGCTCGTCCACTTCTCAATGATTGTGCCGCCGACGAGCTTCCGCAAGGGAGCCAACACGCTGGCGCTGCTGGCCGTCAAGGACGGCAAGCCCGCCTGGCAGCTCGGCGGCGTCGGCCGCTAACCGCGCGGCTCAAGTACGCTTCGATCCGCACGCAGGAACCCAGGAGAGGTGCCGGAGTGGTTGAACGGGCACGACTGGAAATCGTGTAACGGGGGCAACTCCGTTCGAGGGTTCGAATCCCTCCCTCTCCGCTCCTGGCTCGCAGCATCGGGCGATAGGCGATACTGCTGGCCATGAACACTCGCCGGAGCTTGCCATTGACCTTGATCGCAGTTGCGCTGTTTGGCGCAACCTTCGGAGCCGGGGCGGCTTCGGCCAAGGCCCCGCTGTGCAACGGCTCGGCCAAGCTCTGCTCGAAGACGCTCGACAAGGTTGTGCTGGCGGGAAGCCACAACGCGATGTCGAGCAAGAGCCTCGGCTGGTCGATTCCCAACCACGAGATCCCGATGAGCACCCAGATGAAGCGCGGCATCCGCGCGATGCTGATCGACATCCATTACGGCAAGCCGGCAACCCGCATCGTCGCGGGGCAGCCGAAGGCTTACGTTCACAGCGTCGGCCCTGACGACCCCGATCGCAGGCTTTACCTCTGCCACGCAATCTGCGACATCGGCGCGACTCCGCTGGTTGAGGGGCTCGGCGAGATCACGAAGTTCCTCAAGAGCCACCCTCGAGAGGTGATGGCCTTCGTCAACGAGGATGGCGTCCGGCCGAGCGACTTCGCACAGGCCGTGAGCCAGAGCGGCCTGCAGAAGTACGTGTACCTCGGATCGATGACGACCTTCCCGACGCTCTCAAAGATGATCAAGAGCGGACAGCGGGCGGTGATGATGTCGGAATCTTCGACGGCGCCGATCAGCTGGTACTGGCGCGCCTACGACGGCCCGCTGCAGGAGACCCCATACTCGTTCGCAACTACCGACCTGCTAACGGCGCCAGCTCAGCTCCCGATCAGCTGCCGCGCCAACCGCGGAATCGAGGGATCGCCGCTCTTCCTGATGAATCACTTCATCACGCGCCCGCCTGGGATCAGCCGCTCAGCCGACGCTGTCGTGGTCAACACCAAGGCGGCGATCGTCAACCGCGCAAAGGCCTGCCGCACGGTCCGCGGCAAGATGCCAACGATCATCGCCGTCAACAACGTTGAAGTTGGCGACGTCGTCGGTGCGGCAAAGACGCTTAACGCGCTTCGCTGAGCGCTGCGATCAGATCGCGGTCGTGCGAGTAGCTGAGCAGTTCGACTGCCTCCGCCGGCTTTAGCCAGCGCAGCTCGTCAACCTCGTCGTTGTCGACAAAGTCGCCTTCAAGCACTTCCATGCGCCAGTAGCGCACTACCTTCGGGCGGCCGCGGTTGTCCTCGTAGCGGACCGGCTCAAGCTCCTCTGCGAGCTGGCAGCGAAGGCCGGTCTCTTCAAGCACTTCGCGCAGTGCGGCCCGCTCCGAGCTTTCGTTCTTGTCGAGCTTGCCTTTCGGCAGCGACCAATCGTCGTAGCGCGGGCGGTGCACGACGGCAATCAGTCCGTCTCGCTCAACGACT
>WLNX01000175.1 GCA_009699565.1 Actinomycetota bacterium
GTTTTCGAGAAGCCGAAGGGATCGAACCGCGGCACGAGGATCAGGATGTACGGCCTTGCCACGCAAGCGTCTCTGCGCTACTACCCGGCTCCGTGGTGCGCATACTTCGCTTCGTGGGTAACTCGGCAGGCTGGCGTGCCGATCGGGTGGAACGGTCTCGGCGACGGTTACGTCCCTCGGATTTCGGCATGGGCCAAGAAGGTCGGGATCTGGAAGAAGACCCCGCAGCCCGGTGATCTGATCGCCTTCCCGCAGCACATTGGGATCGTCGAATCGATTCAACCCAACGGGACCGTCACGACAATTGAGGGCAATACCTCGGATGGGCTGCGCAGGCGTCTCAGGCTCATCAAGAGCGCCAGCGGATTCGTGCGCGTGTCGTATCTGACGGCCCCGGTCGCTGAGATCACAGTTGCCGCTGACCCCGTCATTCGGGACGTTCCGGTTCTGCTTACGGCCACGAACATCGCCAAGCCCGCGCGTGCGATCAAGTCGTATCGCTGGGACATTGACGGTGACGGCACCTGGGACAAGACCAGTTCAAAGCCGCAGCTGACGCTCTCCTTCCCGGAGAACGGGAACTTCCCGGTGACGGTCTCGATCAGCGACTCGCACCACGTCGCGGCAACGACCACGGTCAACATTCGCGTAGTAAATGGATCCAGCGGCTCCGGCGGCCTCAGTCCTCGCTAGTTATGACTCTTCGTGAGCGCTCGTCTAGGGTTGAACAATGACCGACCGTCACCTAGAGCTGCCTAGTTCGTTCGCCGCGACCCGCGACGCACTTCACACACTCGTCGAATTGGTTATCTCTCCCGCACGCGCGGCCGTCGCCGCCGGCGAGTTCTCGCTGGAAGCCACACCCGACGGCTTCGGCACGCCGCCGCTGCCTGACGGCTCGGTCATCAGGGTCGAAGGAGCCGAGCTGATCGTCCAACCGTCCGCGGGTGAAGAGCGCCGTCAGTCGATCTCCTCACTGCAGGCCGCAGCGAACTTCGTCGGTCTCGCGGGAGTCGATCTTGACGACACGCCTCTGAAGATTGATGGCGCGTCCTCTTTGGTCCTCGGTTCGGCCTTCGCGCTTGCCAACGACGTGCTGATCGAACTCCGCGATGAGGCGGCGGCAAGCGCTGACGCTTCTCCAATCCGCCTCTGGCCAGAGCATTTTGACATCGCGTTCGAGCAGGGTGATGAGGCAGCCGGGCAGCGGGCCGGTTACGGGCTCTCTCCCGGTGACGAGGCCCACCCCGAGCCCTACTTCTACGTCGGTCCATGGCAGGCTCCAGCCGATCTTTCGGAGTGGAACGCCGAAGGCTTCACCGGAGCCGAGCTGCGCTGGAACGACCTGCTCGCAAGCGACGACCCGCGCTCGGCGGCGCTGGCGTTCCTGCGCGACCGGCGAGACGCGTTGCAGTCGGCCTGAGCGGTCTTTCTGTTCCACGGGTGGGCGTCCGGGGCAGTTCATCCGCCTCCCGAGGTAGCGTCGCGTAACGATGATGGCTCTTCTCTTCCTCGGTTGGTTCGCCGCGTTCGTGCTTGCCTGGACAGGCCGGCGTATCGGGTCGGTCATCGTCGCGCTCGTCTCGCTCCTGCTCTGCATGGCGATGCTGCGGTACCACATGTCCGAAGACATCGGGATCAGCTTGTGAGCGAGATCGCGGTCAAACCTGCTTGGACAACGCGCAGCGTCGTTCAGATCTTCAACGGCCTCGGCGCGCTGACCGTATTCGGGGTCGTCTTCGGTGCCTACGGCTTCCAGTTCGTGCTGCTCGAGCCGCCCTGCCCGCTCTGCCTGCTGATTCGCCTAGGGATGATCGGCGTCGGGTTTGGTCTGGCGCTCAACGTCCTCTTTGGCCCGCGTGCGCTTCACTATGGCCTCGCGCTGCTGGCCGCGATGTTCGGCGCACTCGCCTCGTTGCGGCAAGTGATGCTCCACATCGTTCCAGGGACCGGTTCCTACGGCGACCCGGCATTCGGAATGCACCTCTACACCTGGGCATTCATTGTCTTTGTCACGATCACGCTCGCGATCGCCGTCGTCCTCTTCTTCCAAGATCAGTTTGACGAGCCCACTGCGCCGCCTCCGGCGGCCGTGCGGTGGATGGCGATCGTCGTTATGGCAGCGGGGCTGTTCCTCGCTGGCGCCAACACAATCACGACGCTGCTCGAATGCGGTGTTGGTGCCTGTCCCGACAACCCCACGACCTATCTGTGATCGATCCCGCAATGATCCTCGTCAGTGCCCTTGGGCTTCTATGGCAGCTCCCACCAATCATCTTTGCGGTGGCCGTGCTCGTCGCCCTGTTCGCCGTAATTCGCGAACACCGGGGCGCACTCGGCCGGCGCGAGCCGGAATCCCGCGACCGCAACTAGCGGCGCGGTTACTGGGAAAACGTAAGCGGCTGAAGGGACTCGAACCCTCGACCTTCTGCATGGCAAGCAGACGCTCTAGCCAACTGAGCTACAGCCGCAGTGACGGCGGAGTATAGAGCGCGGCCGGTCGCTAGGGAACGACGTCGAGCTGTGCGATCTGTGTGCTGGGGTGAAGTTCGACCTCGAAGCGGCCCGTGTCCTTCGCCACGAAGCTGAACTTGGCTGGCGCTCCGGGAGCGGTTGCCTTCTCGATGTCGTAGCCGTGGATGTGGACGTCGGCTTCAGCGCCGTCGGTCGTGACGGTCAGCTTGACGGTTGAGCCTTGCTTGTAGGTCAGCTTTGCCATGCCGCCTACGGGCTCGCCGTTCTTGATCACGATCGTCTCCGCGGTCTTCTGAGCCGGCGCAGTAGCAGTAGTGGCATCTGACGGGGCGCTGGTCGGGGCGCTGGTCGTGGCGCTGGTCGTGGTGGGGGTGGCCGGTTCGCTCTCGGGCTTCAGCAGTAGGAAACCAACCACCAGAACGACAATGGCGGCCAGCAGGATTGGGAGTGCTTTCTTCGAGTCCATTCCTAGGAGGGTACGCGACCCAACCGGGGCCGGCGCCTCAACCTGCGCAACAAGGGTTCGCAATCTCCACGCGAAGAACAGAACAACATTCTATACTTCGGCGCATGATCAATTACGACGGATTCGAACCAGGGTTTTACGAGAACCGGGCTGCCATCTACTCGAAGCTGCGCGATGAGGAGCCAGTGAGTTTTGACGAAGAGACAGGCACCTTCACGCTCTCTCGTTACGAAGACGTCGCGGCCGCACTCGCCGATTGGCAGACGTACTCGTGTGTTGGCCCGTGGACCAACGCCAATTCGCAGCTTGGTGCCCTTGATCCTCCGGAACACACAGCGCTGCTCGGCAAGGCCAAGGCGGCTCTCAGCGATGAGCGCATGCTCTCGATGGAGGACGACCTTCGAGCCGACGCGCGAGCGACTCTCGAAGTGCTCGTAGCGCAGGGCGAGTGCGAGCTGATTCGCGACTACATATTTCACTGCGTCGGACGACTAGAGGGGCGCCTCTTCGGTCTGACAGATGATCAAGTAGCCGAATGCTTCGAATGCGTGGACATTCTCGCCTACACACCTGAGGAAGCGCCTGCGGTGCAGGAGCGCCTGAAAGCCGTCTTTTTGCCGGTGATGGCGGCGCGCAAGCAGTCACCCGGAGACGATCTCGTCAGCGCTCTCGTAACTGGAGGAGGCGACGCAAGTGAGGCACTTTCGGATCCGCTGATCTTTGGTTTCCTGAACACCCTCAATGCCCCGCTCGGCGGACTCGCTCCGGCTGGAGTCGCAAACAGCGTCGCGCTAATCGGAGCACACTCCGACCAGCAAGCCGACCTGGCCGCCAGTCCGTCGCTGATTCCGCAGGCGTATGAGGAGGTCTTGCGATTGGAAGGTCCGGTCTTCGCTCCCGTCCAGATACGCGTGCTCACTCGCGACGTCACGCTTCACGGGGTGACGATGCCCGCGGGGGGGCTGGTTCATCTCTTGGTCGGAGCGGCCAACCGTGATGAGCGGGCA
>WLNX01000176.1 GCA_009699565.1 Actinomycetota bacterium
CGCCAACGACGACGTCAACTTCGGCCAGTCTTCCAACGACGTTTTCCCCTCGGCCGTCCACCTCGCGGCGCTTGAGATGACAACCAACGAATTGCTGCCGGCACTGAAGACGCTCGAGCGCTCGCTCGGGAAGAAGGCGCGCAGCTTCAAGAACATCGTCAAAGCCGGCCGCACGCACCTGATGGACGCCGTTCCGGTGACGCTCGGCCAGGAGTTTGCCGGCTACGAGACGCAGATCGCTTTGGCGCGCGAGCGGATCGAAGCGGCCCTGATTCACGTCCGCCAGATCCCGCTTGGCGGCACCGCCACCGGCACCGGCCTCAACACGCACCGCCAGTTCGCGAAGAAGGTTCGCCGCGAGCTGACAAAGGAGACCGGCCTGAAGATCGACGCACCGGCACATCCGTTCGAGGCCCAGGGCAACCGCGACTCGCTGGTGGAGCTCTCCGGCGCGCTCAAGGTATTGGCCGTTTCGCTGACGAAGATCGCCAACGACATCGCGCTGATGGGCTCCGGCCCGCGCGCGGGCATCGGTGAGCTGTTCCTGCCTGAGCTGCAGAAGGGTTCTTCGATCATGCCGGGCAAGGTCAACCCGGTGATCCCCGAGGTCGTCCTCCAGGTCGCAGCTCAGGTAATTGGCAACGACACTGCGATCACAATCGGCGGAATGCAGGGGCAGTTTGAGCTGAACGTGCGAATCCCGCTGATCGGCCGCAACCTGATCCAGTCGATCCACCTGCTTACGACCAGCTCGACGCTGTTCGCCGAGAAGTGCATTGACGGGATCGAGCCGAACAGGGCCGGAGCCGCAGCATCGGCCGGCTCGACCTTGGCCGTTGCAACCGCGCTGAACGGCGCAATCGGTTACGACAAGGCGGCAGCAATCGTCAAGGAAGCAACCGCCAGCGGGCGACCACTGCGCGACGTGGCGCTGGCACAGGGTGTCGACGCCAAGCTCTACGACGAGACGATCAACCTTCGCGTAATCGCCGCGGGCAACGAAGAGGTCTAGCCGGAACGGCGCCGGGGCGCCGCGGCGGGCGTACCCTGTGGTGATGAGTCAGCGCCCCGTCATCCGCCTGACCTCGGCTTTCGCCGGGGTCGTCGGGGCTGCGCTGGCGAGCGCCGCGGTCGCCGGGGCCTCGCCGATCGGGGCGCCACCGATGGTGCTGCCGGCAAGCGGCTCGCAGGCAGCCGCGGGCACCGGGTGGATCGTTGGCGCAGCTCCCGGCGGACGCAGCGCGGCGATCGCCCGCAGCTTCGGCGCCAAGCCGATCGCCGGTCTGCCGGCCTTCTCCACGCGGCGCGCTGATGCGCGGCCGCTGGCGGCGGCACTCGCCGAGCAGGGACTGCTGCGCTACGCGGAGCCGGACGTCAAGCTGCGGCGCCAGAGCGCCTTCGAGGGCCACCTCGACAGCTGGGCAAGAGGTGCAGTCGTGCCCTCATCGCTGCAGTGGCCGGCTGCGGGAGGCGTTCCCGTTGCAGTGCTGGACGACCGCGTGGACGGCTCCGTTGCCGACCTTGCCGATCAGACGCAATGGCTCAACAGCGCAGCGATGGAAGAGGGCCACGGGACGATGGTTGCCTCGACGATCAGCGCGGCGGTCGGCCACGGCGGAGTTGTCGGCGTCTTCCCTGAAACGCCGATCCTCTCGTTCGGGCTCCACAGCTTCACCTGCGCCGAGGTTGCGCGCGGGATCGACAGCGCGATTGCCGCTGGAGCGAGGATCATCAACATGAGCCTCGGCACGACCAGCCGCTGCTTCAGCATGTACTCGGCGATCCAGCGCGCCTACGCGAAGAACGTGCTCTCCGTGGCGGCGGCCGGGAACGAATACCAGGAAGGCAATCCGACCGAGTACCCGGCGGCCTTCCCTCACGTCATCAGCGTCGCGGCAACCGACTCCCAGGGGCGCGTCAGCAGCTTCAGCAACGCCAACACGGCGGTTGACGTTTCCGCACCGGGTGTGAACGTGCCGGTAGACGTGCCGCTCGTCTTCGATACCGAGGACGGCGCGCGCAACGGCACCAGCTCGGTTGACGGGACAAGCTTCTCCTCGCCGATAACCGCCGGTGCTGCGGCTTGGATTGCCGCCGCGCGCCCGAGCCTGCAGGCCGGACAGATTGCAGACGTACTGCGCCGCAGCGCCACCGACATCGCGCCGAGCGGCTACGACAGCAACAGCGGGTTTGGGCTGATCAACATTCCGGCCGCGCTCGCTCAGGAGACTCCGACGATCGACCCGCGCGAGCCGAACGACGACGCCTCGTTTGTCAACGGCACGGCTCTGGGTGTTCCCTCGCCCTACCTTTGGACCGGCGCAGCACCGGCCGAACTGACGGCGACGATCGACGAAATCAAGGATCCGGTCGACGTCTACCCGATCCGGATACCGCCGCGCACCAGTGCCCGGATCTCCGTCGCGCCGAAGTTCGGGAACCCTGACCTTGCCGTCTACTCTGCTCGCGCGACGACGGTCGCGGGATCGCGCTACCGCCTCAAGCGGTCCCACAAAAGCGGAACGAAGGTCGACTCGGTCAGGATCGCCAACTCCTCGTACAGGCCGCTGCGCTCCTACATCGTCGTTACCGACACCGACCGCAAACTCTTGAACGCGGCCTACACGCTGCGCGTACGCCGTTAACTCAGTATCAGTCGGCGACGTTGATTGCGACGTACTTCGTTGCGAGGTACTCGGCCATGCCCTCGTGGCCGCCCTCGCGGCCGTAGCCGGACTGCTTCACGCCGCCGAACGGTGCACCGGCGTTGCTGACCATTCCCTGGTTCAGCCCGATCATCCCGGTGTCCAGCGCTTCGACCATGCGAAGTCCCCGGGCGATGTCACGGGTGAAAAGGTAGGCAACGAGGCCGTATTCGGTTGCGTTGGCGGCGGCGATTGCTTCCTGCTCGTCGGTGAAGCTGCGGATCGGCGCTACCGGCCCAAAGATCTCTTCGTTGGAGATCCGCGAGTCCGGGGAGACGTTTGTCAGCACGGTTGGGGCAAAGAAGTGGCCGGGGCCGTCGATCGGCCCGCCGCCGCAGAGCGCAGTCGCGCCGTCGGCGAGCGCGCCGTCAACGAGCTCCTTGACCGAAGCGACTGCTGCGTCGTCTATCAACGGGCCGACCTGCGAGTCGGCCTCCAGCCCCCTGGCCACGACCATCGCCCCCATCCGCTCGGCGAGCCGCGAGGAAAACTCCTCGACGACCGAATCCTGGACGAGGAAGCGGTTAGCGCTGGTGCAGGCCTCGCCGCCGTTGCGCATCTTGGCGACCATTGCGCCCTCGACTGCGAGATCAAGGTCGCCGTCCTCGAAGACGATGAAAGGTGCGTTGCCGCCGAGCTCCATCGAAACGCGCAGGATCTGCTCGGCCGACTGCGCGATCAGCTGCTTGCCTACCGCGGTTGAGCCCGTAAACGACAGTTTGCGCAGCCGCGGATCGGCGATCAGCGGCGCCATCAGCGAGCCGGAGCTGGAGCCGCAGACGACGTTGAGGACTCCGGCGGGCAGGCCGGCCTGCTCGAAGATCTGGGCCATCGCAAGCATGCACAGCGGAGTCTGCTTGGCCGGCTTAACGACGCTGGTGCAGCCCGCTGCGACGGCCGGGCCGACCTTGCGCGTGCCCATTGCCAAGGGAAAGTTCCAGGGGGTGATGAAGAGGCACGGACCGACCGGCTGGCCCATCGTCAGTACGCGGCTGCCGCCATTCTCGGCGACCTGAAAGCGCCCGTTTACGCGGACGGCTTCCTCGGCGTACCAGCGCAGGTAGGAGGCCGCGTAGGCGACCTCGCCGCGGGCCTCGGCGAGCGGCTTGCCCATCTCCAGCGTCATCACGATCGCGAGTTGCTCGGTGCGCTCGGTCATCAACTCGTAGGCGCGTCGCAGGATCTCTCCCCGTTCGCGCGGGGCCATAGCCCGGAAGCCGGCAAAGGCCTCA
>WLNX01000177.1 GCA_009699565.1 Actinomycetota bacterium
ACTCAGGTAGGGCTGCTTGCGGCCGAGCTGATCACGCTTGGCGTCTTTGCGGCGGTGGCGCTAATCCGCGTCTATGCCGGAGACGCTCCGGCCGGGTCGGTCAAGCCGGCGCTCGAGTGGTTCAACCCCGGCGGCATCGGATCGGCGACAGCACTGACTACCGGCGTCCTCTTGGCGGTATTCATCTACTGGGGCTGGGACACGACGGTTACGGTGAATGAAGAGACGGAAGACTCGGCGGAGACTCCCGGCCGCGCAGCGATCGTGTCGGTCTTCGTGTTGGTCTTCACATACGTGATCGTCACTGTGGCTGCGATCGCGTTCGGTGGTCCGGACAGGCTCGCCAACGATGACTCCGGAGACGTTCTGGGGTTGCTCGCCAACGATGTCTTTGGAAGTGCACTGCTCGGCAAGATCCTGATAATCGCCGTCCTCAGCTCCGCCGCTGCCTCGTGCCAGACAACGATCCTGCCGACCGCACGGACCGCGCTCTCCATGGCGCGTGCCAAGGCGCTGCCGGCGAAGCTGGGGGAGGTCAACCCGCAGTACATGACCCCGGCCTTCGCCACCTGGGTTATGGGGGCGGTGTCAGTCGCTTGGTACGTCGGTTTGACGCTTGTCTCGGAGAACATGTTGTTTGACGCAATCGCGGCTTTGGGCTTGATGATTGCGTTCTATTACGGAATAACCGGCTACGCCTGCGCTGTCTACTACCGCCGTGAACTTCTCAAGAGCGCCCGCAACTTCTTCTTCATCGGAGTTGCCCCTGTCTTGGGGGCGCTCATGCTCACCGCAGTCTTCATCAAGTCCTGTTTTGACCTCTCGGATCCAGCGAACTCTTCATCAGGGACATCTTGGCTCGGGGTTGGTCCGCCTCTCGTGATCGGGCTTGGGTTCCTCTTGATGGGAGTAGTGCTGATGATTGTTTGGAGGATCGGCGGTCACCCCGAGTTCTTTGGACGCAGACCCGAGGTCGCCGATCCCGCACTGGTAGCCCGCTCCCCGGCAGGAGGTTCATGAGATGAGCAACGCAATCGTGGTTGGGTACGACGGCAGCGACGGCAGCAAGTCCGCGCTAGACGAGGCCTTGGCGATGGCAGCAGACCTTGGCTGCGCCCTCTCCGTCGTCTATTCCTACGACAAGGTCGTCGTAGGAGGCGAATCACATGATCTCGACGACGCCGTGGAGGCGATCGGCGAGGGTCTGCTCGCAGAGGCATCGCAGAAGGCGCAGGCTGCCGGCGTGGAGGTCTCCACGCAGTTCTTGGAGGGTCCTTCCGCGCAGACGCTAAGCGACGTGGCCGATCAGCAGGCGGCGCGATTCATCGTCGTCGGTAGTACCGGCGAGAGGCCACTAAAGGCTCTTGTCCTTGGCTCGACCGCCAGCAAGCTGCTGGGATTGGCCAATCGGCCGGTCCTCGTCGTGCGGGCGAACTGACGCAGGCCCACGCCTCGCAAGCCAGTGCTGGGGCGGCGCCGCAATTGCTAATCTTGAGAGGCATGTCGAACCGCCTGATCATCAGCCTCCTTCTCCTCCCCCTCCGGGGGGAATAGCGCGCTGGCGGCCGCGTAGCCGCGACAGATCACGAGCAAGCATCAGGCAAGATCGAGAGGAAAGAGTTTCGACATGGACCCGAATCAGGTACTCATATTTGACACGACATTGAGGGACGGCGAGCAGTCGCCAGGCATCTCCCTGAACGTGGAGGAGAAGCTGGAAATCGCGCAGCAACTCGCCCGGCTTGGCGTGGACATCATCGAAGCAGGCTTCCCAATTGCATCACCCGGCGACTTCGAAGCGGTTCGCGAGATCGCCCGGCGGGTTGACGGACCGGTTATCGCTGGGTTGGCACGCGCCAACGCGCCGGACATTGACAGAGCCTGGGAAGCGGTGAAGGAGTCCGAACGGCCGCGAATCCACACCTTCGTCTCCACCTCCGAAATTCACATCAAGCATCAGATGAGGAGCAGCCACGACGACGTCCGCGGTCTTGCCAGAGCTTCGGTCGCACAGGCCCGCGCACTCTGCGAGGACGTTGAGTTCTCTCCGATGGACGCCACCCGCGCCGACGTCGAGTTCACTGCCGAGGTCTGTCAGATCGCAATCGACGAAGGTGCCACCACGATCAACATTCCCGACACGGTCGGTTACACGATGCCCGAGGAGTACACGCGGTTTATCGAGGGCCTCTACGCAGCAGCCCCGGGACTGCGAGACGTCGTCCTCTCGACCCATTGCCATGATGACCTCGGCTTGGCCGTTGCCAACTCGTTCGCAGGAGTTCTCGCCGGCGCGCGGCAGGTCGAATGCGCGATCAACGGGATTGGTGAAAGGGCCGGCAACGCGGCGCTCGAGGAGTTTGTGATGCTGCTCAACACGCGCGCGGCGGATCTCGGCGGCCTCTACACCGACGTCAACACCACGGAGCTCTCCAGAGCGTCCCGGCTGGTGTCACGTTTGACCGGATACGCGGTTCAGCCAAACAAGGCGATCGTCGGGCGAAACGCATTTGCCCACGAGTCAGGCATTCACCAGGACGGGGTGCTGAAGGAGCGCACCACCTTCGAAATTATGGATGCCACAAGCATCGGCCTCGATGCCAACCAGATCGTCCTTGGGAAGCACTCGGGCCGCCATGCGCTCCAGCAGTCGCTGAGCGAGCTTGGCTACAGCGTCGACGGCGCGGCTCTGAACGCCGCCTTCAAGCGCTTCAAGGAGGTCGCCGACAAGAAGAAGCAGGTGACTGCGCTCGACCTTGAGGCGCTGGTCGGCGACGAGCTGCAGCAGGAGGTCGGTTTTTCGCTTGAGTCGTTTGAGTTGACCGACAAGACCGGAGAACAGCCCAAGGCCAAGGCGCGCGTCGCGATGCCCGACGGCACCAGCCGCGACGGAGAAGCGGTTGGCGACGGTGCCGTCGATGCCGTCTTCCACGCCATCAACGCGGCGACGGGCTTTGACATCAAGCTGCGCGACTTCCGCGTCGACGCGGTAACCGCGGGGCAGGACGCGCTCGGAGAGGTGCACGTTCTGATCGAACGGGACGGCGAAGCGGCATCGGGCCGGGCGGTTGCAACCGACATCATCGAAGCCGCAGCGCGTGCCTACATGCGCGCGCTGACACTTGCGACGCGGAGACTCGAGTCCGACGACGCGACCGACCAGCGACCCACCGCGATACCGTGAGCGCCGTGAGCCACACTGAGAAAGTTCCAACCACCCTGTTCGAGAAGCTTTGGGCCGCCCACGAGGTTTCCGAAGGCCTGATCTACATCGATCTGCACCTCGTTCACGAGGTCACAAGCCCGCAGGCGTTCGACGGCCTTCGCCTTGCTGGCAGGACTGTCCGCAGACCGGACAGGACGATCGCGACCGCCGACCACAATGTCCCGACCGACGGCACCCCGACCGCCGCCAGGATCAAGGACGAGCTAAGCCGCGTTCAGGTCGAAACGCTTGAGGCCAACTGCGCCGAGTTTGGGGTGCCCGTCTATTCGCTTGGCTCCGAGCATCAGGGGATTGTTCACGTGATCGGGCCGGAGCTCGGCATCACTCAGCCGGGGATGACGATTGTCTGCGGCGACAGCCACACGGCGACCCATGGCGCCTTTGGGGCGCTCGCGTTCGGCATCGGCACCAGCGAAGTTGAACACGTCCTCGCCACGCAGACTTTGGGGCAGCGTCGTCCCAAGTCGATGCGGATCCGCTACGAAGGCGAACTGGGCTTCGGCGTAACCGCCAAGGATCTGATCCTCGCGACGATCGGCCAGATCGGCGTTGAAGGCGGCGTCGGCCACGTGATCGAATTCGCCGGCCCGGCGATTGAAGCGCTCTCGA
>WLNX01000178.1 GCA_009699565.1 Actinomycetota bacterium
AGATCACTTTCTCGGGGTTAGAAGTGAGGTTGTGGATCATGTGGTTCAGAACAAGGCTGTCGGTCGCGTTGTAGCGGTAGCCGAAGCCGTTGGGGGTGAACCAGCGCGTCTTCTCCTCGCCAGCAGCGGTAAGGACATTGAAGTTGAGAAGCATCACGAGGTGGTGGAGGTGGATCTGATCCACCGGCGGCGTGCTGCCGTCGGCCAGCTTGAGGTTTGGCACGAAGCCGACGATCCAGCCGTTCTCCTTCGGGCGCATGTCCGAGTTGCGGCCGATTGTCTTGAGCAGGTTGAGGTTCTGGCCCGGCTTGATCGAAAGCGGAACCTTGTAGGTCTTTGAAACCGTGCCCTCCGGGAAGTCGGCAGCGCCGACCTGCGGGTAGGTGATCGCGGCAGAGGCAGCCGACGGCAGCATGGCTGCGATCGAGACTGCTGCTACTGCGAGGAGGACGAGGCGGTTGCGACGGGCTTTTAGCATTTGCTGATCTTACAGGTCCAGCGGCGTTTCTACGCCAATTGGGCGGGCCGAGCCAAGTTGGCGCGAATCGCTCGAACCCTCAGATCCGTAAATCGCGAGCTATGCGGATGAGAGGACTCGAACCTCCACAGAGTTGCCTCCACACGGACCTGAACCGTGCGCGTCTACCAATTCCGCCACATCCGCGTAGCTGACGGCGACAATAGCACCGCGACGATTGCTATTCTGCGCCTCGCAAGCCGCCATCGTCCAGGGGACTAGGACGCCGCCCTCTCACGGCGGAAACAGGGGTTCGAATCCCCTTGGCGGTATCCGAAGGCAAGGGCAGCTTCGTCGCCGGAGCGGCGTAAATCACCGTCGGCGACTCTCGGGTCACCTCCAGCCGAGATGGGCGCCGTCTAGTCCGAACAGGTACCCGCGATCAAGGCGGCGACGGGCGCGGCGACAGCTCCTGCAGCTTGCGCCCGGAGATCTCGTCGAACGACTTGCCTGTCGTTTCGATCCGGAAGACCCTTGTGATCACGAGCGCCAGCATCGTCGTTCCGGCGATGCCGTAGAGCAGCGCGCTGGTGCCGACCGAGGCCAGCAGGATCGGGAAGAAGAAGACGCCGACAGCCGCTCCCAGCTTTGCGCAGGCGGCCGCGAAGCCGTGGCCGGCCGCCCGGATCTCGGACGGGAAGACTTCGGCCGGGAGGGCGTAGGTGGTGGAGTTGGGGCCCGCGTTCATGAAGAAGTTGAAAAGCGCAAAGCCGACCAGGACGAGGGGCAGGTGGGCGCTCGCACCGCCACTGATGCCCTCGGCGAAGGCGAGGATCAGGAGAGCGATTGCCATCATCCCGAAGCCGACCATCTGGAGCGGGACGCGGCCAACACGGTCGACCAGGAGAATCGCCGTCAGGAAGCCGAGCGGGAGGAAGACGTCGAGCGCCGCGGTCCCCGCCGTCGCCGTTATGTCGTCCGTCAGAAAGGTTGCATTTGCGCCCTTGACGGCGATCGCTGCGAGCAGCGTCGGGGTGAAGATGCCAACGCCGTAAGTGGCGATGTCCATCAGGAACCAAGGGACTGCGGTGAAGATTGTGCGGCGGATCATGTCCTTCTTGAAGAGCGCCGGCTGGAAGAGCGCCTTGAATCCTTCACCCGGGTCCATCGCCTTGGCTCGGTCCTTCTCGGTGATCTCAACCTTCGCTCCGGTTAGCTCCTCGGTTACTGCAATCGCTTCTTCCTCGCGGCCGTTCTGCGCGAGCCAGCGGGGGCTCTCGGGCGTCTTTCGGCGGACGAAGATGATCACCAGCGCAGGGATCACCCCGAACCCCAGCATCAGTCTCCAGGCGATGTTGATCTGGGCGTCGGTGGCGTTTGCCCCCGCGTGGCTTGCGACGGCGATCAGAATCACGAGGCCGACGACCGCCGCCATCAGGATTCCGACGGCCTGGAGGCTGAAGGCGCCGACGAGCCAGCGGCCGCGGGCCTTCTTCGGAAGGATCTCGGCGAGGTAGCTGGCGGCGATCGGGTAGTCGAGGCCGATTGCGACCCCGACCATAAAGCGGAAGACGATCAGCAGTCCGATCGACGGGGCAAGGGCGCAGGCTGCCGAGAAGATCACGAACAGCCAGAGGTCGAAGATGAAGATTCGGCGGCGCCCAATCTTGTCGGCGAGCGGGCCGAGCAGACCGGCTCCGAAGATTGCTCCGACGATCGCCGCAGCGGAGACAAGCCCCAAGGTCGAGGCGCTGAGGTCGTACTGCTGTTTGAGGAGCGGATTGACGACGCCGATGATGAAGAAGTCGAAGCCGTCGAGAAGGATGCCGAGCCCTGCGAGCAGCCAGAAGCGCTTGTGGCGCCTGCTCATCGGCGCATCGTCGAGTGCGTGGCCGAGCGATACGGCTGTGGCTTCAGATGACATCGCCCGACACCATTACAGAGTGAGGGCCGTTTGAGTCAGAGGTTCACCACCTCTTTACTACAGCCCTTGAAGGGCAGTTAGCGGAAGCGGCCGGGCTCCCACAGCGGTTCGTCGCCCGCATTGGCGCCGCGGCTGAGAATGAAGAGCAGGTCCGAGCAGCGGTTGAGATAGTGGACCACCTGCGGGTTCGCATCCTCGACCAGCAGGGTGCGGCGCTCCGCGCGGCGGCAGACCGTGCGGCAAACATGGAGCTGGGCGGCGGCGGCAGTTCCCCCGGGAAGCACAAAGGACTTCAGCGGCTCGAGCGTGGCGTTGACCTCGTCGCAGCGCGCTTCGAGCCAGGTGACCTGCTCCGGCAGGACGCGCAGGCGGGCTTTGGCCTCGTCGTCGGCTTTGCCTGCAGGCTCCGGAACCGAAAGGTCGGCGCCGACATCGAAGAGGTCGTTCTGGATGTGGCGCAGCCAGCCGACATACGCCTCGGGCATGCCGGCGACGGTGACGGCAACGCCGATCTGAGCGTTCAGTTCGTCAACGGTTCCGTAGGCCTCGATGCGCACGTCCACTTTCGAAACGCGGCTCATGTCGCCGAGGTGGGTCTCTCCGTCGTCGCCCAGGCGGGTGTAGATCTTCGTCAGGTTTACGGTCACGAGGGTCGAGCCTAGCGACCGTGTAAGGTCTCCGCCACAAGGGTCGGTGGTGAATGGGAAGTCCGGTGAGAATCCGGCGCGGACCCGCCACTGTGACCGGGCAACAACCGCCCACACGCGCTCAGGCGCAGCCACTGATCGGCGACAGCCGGTTGGGAAGGCGTGGAATCGGCAGTCCCGGGAGCCAGGAAACCTGCCTCCGGCCAAAAAGCACATAAACCCTCGAGGAAAGGGGTTGCTCCATGTTCAAGTTTTCACCGTTACGGGTGCTCGCGCTCGCATCAGTTCTTGCCGCAGCATTCGTCGTGCCGGCTTCGGCGGCGACCAAGGTAAACGTCCGGGTTGAAGGATCCGAAGCGACGCTGTTCGACGGTTCGGTAAGCGTTTCAGCGGCGAGTCTTCTTTCCAACACCGGAGAAGATCGGGGCTCTCACCAGTGCAATGTCGCCGCGAACGGCGGCGGCGGAGCGCCCGCAGCTACCCCGACCTCAGCACTGGTCGCGGCATCGCAGACGGCGCTCGGCGACCGGCTCTCGCCGATCGCTCTCCAGTGGTACGGGGACTTCAGCGATTTCCTCGTCGGTTCAATCGGCGGGCAGGCGCCGGCGGGCTTCGACTATTGGGAACTGTCCGTCAACTGGAAGGTTGCGCAGGTAGGCGGTTGCGGAGTCGCTCTGAAGAAGGGCGACTCGGTCCTTTGGGCCGTTTCCGACGGCGCCAAGCCGTCGCTCCGCCTCAGCGCCCCCAACACCGCGAAGCGCGGCCGTTC
>WLNX01000179.1 GCA_009699565.1 Actinomycetota bacterium
GGGAACCATGCTGTCGAGCGACTCGTCCATCCGCTGCGGGTCGTCGCCGGTGTCGACGCGCGGAGCCATTTCAAGGTTGTTCTGGGGCAGGAACGAGAGCAGGTAGCGCGTGTCCTCAAGCAGCGCGTCTTCGTCTTCGGCTGCGAGGTGGGCGACGCCCGACTTCGAGTTGTGCGTCATTGCGCCGCCGAGCTCTTCAAAGCCGACCTCTTCGCCGGTGACCGTCTTGATCACGTCGGGCCCGGTGATGAACATGTGCGAGCTCTCCTTGACCATCAGGATGAAGTCTGTGATCGCGGGCGAGTAGACCGCGCCGCCGGCGCAGGGTCCCATGATCAGGCTGATCTGCGGGATCACGCCGGAGCACATCACGTTGCGCACGAAGACGTCGCCGTAGGCGCCCAGCGAAACGACGCCTTCCTGGATTCGCGCGCCGCCCGAGTCGTTGATGCCGATCACCGGGCAGCCGATCTTCGCTGCGAGGTCCATCACCTTGCACATCTTCTCCGCCATAACTTCCCCGAGCGATCCGCCAAAGACTGTGAAGTCCTGACTGAACACGCAGACGCGGCGGCCGTCGATCGTGCCGTGACCGGTAACGACGGCGTCGCCCCAAGGGCGGTTCTTCTGCATGTCGAAGTCGGTAGTGCGGTGCCGCATGAAGGTGTCGAGCTCTTGAAACGAATCCGGATCGAGCAACTTCTCGATCCGCTCACGGGCGGTGTACTTGCCGCGGTCGTGCTGCTTGGCCTCCGCTTCGGGCGACGAGTGCATCGCCTTCTCGCGCATCTCGCCGAGCAGTGCCAGCTTTGCCGTGAAGTCTTCGGTTTCGGGTGCGGTCGCCATTAGGCGCCTGAGTCTAGATGCTGGGCAGGGCGGCAGGGCCTGCGCCCGCTGCTCAGCTCAGGAGCGCGAGAAGGGGCGGTGGTGCGCTGCCCCGAGGTCGTCCAGCACGGCGTTGAGCGCGGCGTCGATCTCGGCGCTGCTCATTGCAGGCTCGGCCGACGGCTCTGCGCTGACCGAAGGCTCAACCTCAGGCGGTGCTATCGGCTCCGGTGCCGGCTCGGGGGTCGGCTCTGCCTCGGCGACCGGTTCTGGTGCGGGCTCGGGGGAGGGTGCGATCGCAGCGGTGGGCTCTTCAGCGGGGAGATCCTCTGCCGGCGTCGCTCTTGGCGGGTCGGGGATCGTCGGACCGAAGTCAAAGAGCCGCGCGAAGAAACCCCTCTTGGCGGCGACCGGCTCCGGCGGTGCTGCTGCCTTCTGTTCGGCCTCAACCTTGGGCTCCGGCTCGGGCGCAGCCTCAATCTCGATCACGGCCTCCGGCTCCGCCACGGCCTCTGCGGCAGGCTGCGCCGGCGGCTCCTCGGGAGCAGCCTCGCGAGCGTCTCCTTCAAGCTCAACCGTGAGCGTCACCTTGGTGCCCCAACCGGCCGCCTCGATCGCAACTGTGCCGCTTACTGACTCGCCCTCCCAGGCCACAGTGCTATCGGGGTCGGTTCCGGTGATGCGGATTTCGCCGAAGGCATGGAGGCGGCGGCCCAGCGACTCCTGGTCGCTGACCTCGGTCCAAAGTTCCGGCGAAGACTTGACAAGCCTGCGCTCTGCGGTGTGCGCTGACATCGTCTTCCGTTCTTCCATTTGCCGGCTGCCGTTCCTGCCGCCGCCGGCATCTGCAAGCGACCGCCCGCGGCGGCGCTCGAGGGGGTGTCTACGAAGGCTGAATGACCATCAGCAGCAGCGCGATCAGAACCAGCACATTGGTGATCGCACCGACGACGTTCAGCTTGCGGTAGCTCTGCTCGTACTCGGCCGAGAAGGTGATCGCCCCGCCCGCTCCGCGGGCAGCCAGCTCTTCCGATGCCATCGCGCTCAGCTTCTTCTCGGTCGGCAGCGAGACTCCGTGGCTGAGTCCGATCACGACGATCAGGATCAGCAGCGACGCCGAGACCCAGCTCGCCGACCAAAGGTCTCCGTCGGTCGCCAGGTAGGCGCCCGCCAGGAACAGCACCAGGTAGGCGCCGCTGATCAGTGTGCGGCCGGCATGGACCATCGCGTTGTAGACGCCGGGAAGCGCCTCCGGATTGTTCGCTGTGATGCGGGCCAGAATCAGCGGATAGATGAAGGGTGCACCGAAGGCGATCACTACCGCCGCCACGTGGATCCAGAGGACAAGGTTGTAAATGCTCATCGCGATCATCGTCATCAGGGTACGGGCTTGCGCTAGAAGGTCGGCTTGTAGCCGCCGAAGACGTCCTTCATCGCGCCGCAGACTTCTCCCATCGAGCAGCGGTCCTTTAGCGCGATGCGGATCGCCGGGATCAGGTTCTGGTCCCCGCGCGCGACCTCGCGCAGCTCCTCGAGCCGAGCTGCGATCAGGTCCTGGTCACGGTCGGCCTTGAAGGCAGCGAGCCTGTCGAGCTGCTCGCGCTCCGATTCGGGGTCCACGCGCAGCAGGCCGGGGACTTCGATCTGCTCTTCGATGTACTCGTTGACGCCAACGACGATGTCCTGCTTGGTGCGGTAGCGCTCCTGATAGCCCCAGGCCGATTCGTCGATTTCGGCGGTGATGAATTCGATCGCATCGACCGCGCCGCCCAGCTCGTCGACCTTCGAGATCAGCTCCGAGGCGCGGCTCTCAATCTCAGCGGTCAGCGACTCGACGTAGTAGGAACCGGCGAACGGGTCAACGGTGTCGGCAGCGCCCGACTCGGCGGCGATTATCTGCTGTGTGCGCAGCGCCGTCTTGGCGGCCTGTTCGCTCGGCAGCGCAAGCGCCTCGTCGAAGCCGTTGGTGTGGAGCGATTGCGTGCCGCCGCAGACTGCCGCGAAGCCTTGAAGGGCAACGCGGACGATGTTGTTCTCCGGCTGCTGCGCGGTCAGCGTCACTCCGCCGGTCTGGGTGTGGAAGCGGAGCATCATCGCCTTTGGGTTGGTTGCTCCAAAGCGCTCCTTCATGATCTGCGCCCACATCGTTCGCGCAGCGCGGAACTTCGCGACCTCCTGAAAGACGTTGTTGTGACCATTGAAGAAGAACGCCAGCCGCGGAGCAAAGTCGTTGACGTCGAGCCCGCGGTCGATCGCGGCCTGCACGTAGGCAATGCCGGTAGAGAGCGTGAACGCAACCTCCTGAACCGCCGAGCAGCCCTTCTCGCGGAAGTGGTAGCCGGAGATTGAGATCGTGTTCCACTTAGGAATGTTCTCGGCGCAATAAGCGAAGACGTCGGTTGTCAGGCGCATCGATGCATCTGGCGGGTAGATGTAATTGCCGCGCGCGATGTACTCCTTGAGGATGTCGTTCTGAACAGTGCCGCGAAGTTTTTCGCTCGGCACCCCCTGCTCCTCTCCGACCAGGTCGTAAAGCATCAGCAGCACCGAAGCGGGCGCGTTGATCGTCATCGAGGTCGAGACCTGATCAAGCGGGATCTGGTCGAAGGCGGTTCTCATGTCGTCGATCGTGTCGATCGCCACACCGGTGCGGCCGACCTCGCCCTCGCAGAGCGCGTTGTCGGAATCGAGGCCGAGCTGGGTCGGAAGGTCGAACGCCATCGACAGGCCGGTGCCGCCACGGGACAGCAGGTAGCGATAGCGCTCGTTCGATTCCTTGGCGCTGGCGTAGCCCGCGTACTGGCGCATCGTCCACTGCTGCGAGCGGTACATCTGCTCGTGAACTCCGCGCGTGTATGGGAAGTTGCCCGGCTCGCCGAGCTCCAGGTCTGCGGGGAGATCCTCTTCGCTGTAGAGAGCGTCGATCTCGATCCCGGAGTCGGTGAA
>WLNX01000018.1 GCA_009699565.1 Actinomycetota bacterium
CCGGCGAATTCGCGGCACCGATTGCAGTTGTCGTGACAACACCGTTGAGCGTGACGTCGACGCCCGAGATCGCCACCGTACCAGCGGTCACGATGCGGCCTGTCGTCTTATCGAGTGTGACAGAGGCGGTCGTGGACGTGACCGTGATGGCCGTCAGACCCGTGCTATCCTCGCCAATGCTGCTGTTGAGCGCGATATTCCCATCGGCTTCGATGGAGATCATGCCGCCAGACGTCGTGTGGAGATCCGCGGTGGCGGCGATGGTCAAACCAGCGCCGCTGCCCTGCGCCACATCGATCGTGATGTTGTTGTCGGCCGCGACTTCGCCGTTCAGCGTGAGCTGCCCGGTCCCCGTGATGGTGACGTCGTTGCCGGCGCCAGCCGCGCTCAGACGCCCGCTGATGGCGCCCTGGGCGCCGGCATCGACCGTCAGACTGCCAGCGCGGACGTCGAGGGCACCGGCTGCGGCAAGCAGCAAGCCCTCATCGCCTGCCGCGATCTCGATCTTCGCCTCCGCACCGATCATGCCGGAGATGTGCACGAGGCGGCTTTGGGAAGTGGACGCGCTCAGCAGCGTCGAATCGATCTTGACGCTCGAATTAACGCCTTGCGCGTTAATCGCGAAGGCTTCGGCGGCCTCGATCGTTGTCGTCGCGTCGAAGCCAAGAAGCGACTCATTCGAACTGGCTGCGAGAATGGAGAAGGAGTACGGCCCACGCAGCTTGATGTGCCCCTCGAGCAGCGCGGCTTCGAGTTCCGGGGTTGCGGTGTCGAAGGCGTGCACGTCCCCGAGCACGGGATCCGTGGATCGGCCATTCGTGGCTGATATAGTCCACGCCGCTGTGCTCAGGGCCGTGTTGAGGTCTGCAACCAGATCGGCTGTCGACGTGTTGGTTGCCGTGTTCGCGACAGAAACGAGAACATCTGCCTGTGCGGTATAGTTCGCGTGTTCAATTGCGATACGCAGCGTAGCATTGCTGGCGAGGCGCCCATCCGCCGTCGCCGGCCAACCCGTACCCGTCAGCTCATAGGTCGCAGCGGGTGCGAAGATGCGGATCGCACCCTGGGATTCAAGGCTGATGCTGCTGTTGTCCTGCGTGGTCTGCAGGCGGACAGACCCTTCGAGGAGGATCGCGTTGCCGCTATAGGAGTCTCCGGCGACGACCGCATCAACGCCGCCCGTGATGGCGATAGAGGCGCCCGCAGTGAGCGACTGCGCCAGCCGCACCTGCGCGCCCGAACTGATCGAGATCGAAGAGTCGCCGTCACCATAGGTGAAGGAACGACCGAGGTAGTCCCCCGTCGTATCGAGTTCATTGGTGACCGTACCGCCGGCCACCAGAACGCCGCTGATATAGGCGTCGCCACCAGCACCGATCGTGATCGTGCCATCGACATCGTTCACGAGCGCGACTGTCGCGGCATAGACGTGGACACCCATGCCGGCGTTGTTCGCGCCGGACGTCACGGTGATGGTGTTCGATGCTTCAAGCGTCGCGCCGACTTCCACTGCGGTCTGGTTAACGGTCGTGGTCCCGCCCAGGACGACCACGTCCTCGCCGTCCACGGTGATCGTGGAGGTGCCGCCCCAACCGCTGGTCCAAACCGTCGTCGCCTCGCCCGACACCAGTTGGCGTGTGGCGCCGGAAACAACGCGACCGGCAATCTCCATCGCGCCGTCGGCCGCAAGCATGACAGCGCTGCCCGTGGCGCCATAGCCGCGGCCCGCTGCCGCTATGCTGGAGGCGATGCCCGTGACGAGCGCGAGGCCCGAATCATCGGAACCTGCGTCACCCGCAGTAATGGTGATGTCACCGCTAGCCTGCAGGACGGACTCGATATCAATCCTTTCGCCGGCGATGATCTCGATATCCGCGCCGCTCCCAGTCCAGGTAGCACCAGAGACGCCAACCGTGCCGCCGGCCAGCATATCCGCATCGACGAGGACGTCGGCGCGCGCCTTGACGAGGATCTTGCTCCCGGATTCCGTCGTCCACAGTCGGCTCGCGGGACCGAACGCAACGCTGGTGCCGTTCGCGTCATACCCGCCGGAAGAGACCGCAGTGCCACCCGCGGTGTAGCCGCCCTTGATGGTGATGCCCTTGGTGGCGTTGAGGTAGCCCTCAACAAACATCAGCCCAGCGGAACGAAGAACAATCTCCGAATTCGCACCGGGCGTGCTCACATTCGCCCGCAGGATCACCGCCCTCTCGGCGTGCAGGTCAATTGTCGAGTTGTCGGCCAGCACGCTCACCGTACCGGTCACGAGCAGCCCGTAACCCTCGCTGTAGTTGGCGAGGTAATGCGTCGACATCACGGTGGCGAGCTGGCTGAAGTAGCCCGCCTGATTGAAGATGCCGTAGGCCGGGTGGAGGTCCAGGTTCGACACGGCGCCATAAGCCGCGTCAGCGCGCACTCCATCCCCGGCAGCGACCGTCAGGCTTTCGCTTGCGACGATCGCACCATCGAGGCGCATCGCCTTCGCGCTGATCAGGCTGATGGAGGCATTGGCCCCCGTCACGCCCGGGATCTGCTCACTCCCCACCGTCGTGTAGGCGATGCCGCCACTGATGGCGCCACCGCTGGCCACCGCCAGGACGTCGCCGGTCGATTCCAGCGTGATCGAGGTGTTAGCCCCACGCGCATAGACGGTTCCGCCGCGATCCACGATGACCGGGCCACCCGCCTTCAGCACCAGCGAGCCATTGGCGCCGCCGAGTTTCATGATGCCGCGGATTTCCACCGCATCACTGACCGTAACGTTGAGGGCCGCGCCTGCAGACACGGCCTCAAGAAGACCAGTTGTGTCGACGGCCAGGCTGAGGTCCCCGTAAGCTGGGCTCTCCAGCGCGTTCACGCCGGTGCTGGCCGTCACGTTTACCGTCAGCGCGGAATCACCCTTCAGCCAGCCGCTGACCACCGCCTGTTCGCTGACCTGCACCACGAGGGTCTTCGCGGAAGCGCCGGAATCCGGTGTTCCATTCGGATCGTGCCAGTTCTTGGTGTTCACCTGGAGGATACGGGCCGAGAGCGTCAAGCTGTCCGCCGGCGCCTGAACATCGCCCTGGACCTGTATCGTATCGGCCAGCAGCCGCGTCGTGTTGCGGAAGGCGGCGAGATCGGAAGCCGCAATATTGGATCCCGAGGCCCGAACGGTCGAAGACATCTTCGACAGGGTCGAATCCTTCACGTCGCCGAGATACATCGTCCCGGCAGTCGCGGAACGCCCTATAATCAGCGTGCTGAAGCCGGTACCGATCGCTGTCAGATCGCGGGAAGACAGTTCCATGTAGTCGGGACGGTCGGTAACAGTCGCAAGCACCTCAGTACCGGACAGCGCCTCTGCCGCCGTGCCGATCGCGTAGGCCTGGCTGGTGTGCATCGTTCGGATGGTGAGCGTATCCGTGCCGAGCAGGCTGCGTGCGCCCGCGTGCAGATCCAGATCATCCGCTTCGAGGAGAATGTCATCGCCCGCTGTGACCGTATCGTTTGCCAGCAATAGGGCGTTGTTGCCGCGCAGGCTTGTCGTCAACCCGCCCGCGACCATGACGGCGCCGGACAGCACGTAGTTGTTCGAGAGGATGTTCTTCCAAGCCTGCGTCACGCTGGCGGCCCAGGTGACCGCACTTTCCCAGTGTCCCTGGAGAGTGGCGCTGCCAATGACGAAGCCACCATTCTCGACGGTCGTGAGAGTGGCGTCGGAACGCAGGGTGAGGCTATCGGCCTCCGACACAAACGCCGAACCCGTGCCATCCGCCGCCGTGAAGATCGAGGCGCTGGCGACGTCTGTCGTCATCTTGACGGACGAACTGCCGATGTCGCCGAAGGCGGCCATTGTGAGATGGCTACCCGAAGCGTTAATCGAACTCGTGGCCGTGCTCGTGATGGAACCGCGGGCTGTCTGCAGGCGAACCCAGCCGGAGCCGGCCCCGCCCTTCGACGACGTGGACGACACATAGAGGTCCGCATTGAGGGCGATGTCCGGTGCATCCGCAAGGTCGGCGAATGTGGCGAGGTCGACATAACCACTGCTCAGCGCGGTGATGTCGTAGTTCACCTGAATCGTCGCGAGCGTCTGCATGATCACATGCGCGGCGATCACTTCTGCGCCTTGCGAGACCGAGTTCGCAATGACTCGCAAGCCCGTTGTGCCGAGATTGATCGTTCCTGAATCGGTCAGTGCGCGAAAGGTGACGTTGGCACCGAAGGAGGTGATGTCCGTGGCGCTATAGAGCGCGGTCTTGCCAAGCAGGGTCAGTCGCTCGACCAGGGAGTTGTAGCTGATGGACTCCCGCCCATTCACGACAGAGCCGGAACCGAGGCGAATGACATCGACCGAACGCCGCTGTTCGACCTGGACCTCGTCGAAGCTGCCCTGGTTGTCCGTAATGCCGAAGGAACCGTCTGTCGCCGTGCTCGCCGCCGTGCCCAGTAGGAAGTAGTAGTCATCGTTGCCGCCGGCATCGGTGACGGTGATACTGCGGGCGGGAAACACGCTGGCCCGCAGCGTATCATCGCCGGTGCCGAACCCAATCTGGCTGAGCAGCAGTCCTGGCGCGCGCAGCACGTCGATGGTGCCGTCGGTCCGCTCGGAGGAAGCGGACAGGCCAAGGCCGGAAACCTTCACCCCAAGGGGGTTGGTCATGGCCGAGAAGTCCAGCGTGCTGAGGCCGACGCGGTCGGTGATCAGTGTCGCGCCGAAGGAATCGCCCAG
This sequence comes from Actinomycetota bacterium, assembly GCA_009699565.1. GTDB lineage: Bacteria > Actinomycetota > Thermoleophilia > Solirubrobacterales > Solirubrobacteraceae > F1-60-MAGs163. Next base: position 4,715 of record WLNX01000018.1, read on the forward strand.
GATGTAGGTATCCGCGTCCTCGCCACCCGAGATCCGGTCATCGCCGGTCCCGCTGGAAATGGTATCAGCGCCCCCTGCGGCAATGATCTTGTCGCTACCCGTGCCGCCCAGGATCGTATCAGCCCCGCTACCGCCATAGATGGTATCGTTGCCGATGCCGCCAATCAGCGTTGTCGCGATCGTTGCCAGGCTGGCGTCGATGCGGTCACCACCATCGCCACCATCGATGAAGTAGTAGCCGCCGGAGAGGCCAACGCCCGCCATGATGGTATCGTCGCCAGAACCGCCGGTTATGGAGACGGCGACGTCGCTCGAAAGCCGTTGCGCGTCGAGATAGTCATCGCCGTTGCCAAGGTCGACAACGATGCGGGTGATATCCCGGTACGTCCAAATCCAGGTCTTGTTGAGAACGACCGTGGTCAGGTCGGAGTTGTCCTTGGCCGTGAAGATTTCCCACGTCTCGCCATCGTCATCCTTGTCGAGACGCTCGCGCTGCCCGGCCCGCGAACCGGCATTGAGCGTCAGAATTCCGTTCGACACGCCGTATGAATTCGTCCCGACATAGCCAAGCGTCGGTTGCATGTCCGGCGCAGTCCAGAACGGAATGTTCAACAGGTTGATGCGGAGCAACTCCAGCTCCACGATCGACATGTCCTTCCCCGTCAAGGGGTTTTCGACGTTGATGAACAGGTTCACCACAAAGTCGACGGTGATGTAGAGGTCGAAGAGGTTGAAGGGCCCTGCCGCACCGGGGCCCGTGTAGCTCAGCAGGGCCCACATCTCACTGGGATGCAGTCGGCCATCGGCTTTCTCCGCGTATTCGTTGCTTCCACTGCTGTAGTACAGGTTGACGTTGCCAATCGTATTTCCGGTTAGGCCGTTCTGTGGCTGCGCTCCAGTCGTACGTCCCTGGTTATCGAAGAATAGCTGTGGCGCTCCGACATCGTGCAGATCGAAGTTGCCTGCGAACTCGATCAGCCCTTCGAAACCGGCCGAGATGAGCCCGACGCCCACGCTGGCCGCCAGGCCGACGCCGAGTTTCACATAGGCTTCCGGCTTCTCCTTGCCGCCGGTGTTGCGCACGATGGCGCCGCTGCCGGACAGCTGGTCGACCGTGTAGTCCCCAACATAGAAGCCATCGAGGAACCAGGCTGGATTGCCGGTCTCCATTGCCTTCTGGATGCCGCTTGTATCGAATCCGAAACTGATATCGAGCGCGAGGGCGAGCTTGACGATGGCCTCGATCTTGAAGTTGACGATGCCGTAGTTCAGCTGCAACAACAGGATCGGGTCCATGTCGAGCGTCTTGATGTCGTAGGGATTGTCGGGATTGACGTAGGGATAGCCGATCTGGGGCAGGTCCAGCGTCACCAGGTCGGTCGCATTGCCGACCATCATGTCGTACCAGGCATCGATGCTCAGCAGATAGGTGAACTGCAGGCCCGTACCGGTCTTCGCCCCGCCAGAGGCAGCGGACTTGCCAAGTTTCAGGGACCCCATGGTCGACAGGCCCTGAACACCATCCTTGATGACCGGCACGCCGTAGACGACTTCATGACCACCGGGGTTGGCGATATCCTTGAGGGAGCCGAGATTGTATTTCTCGTTCGGATCCAACGCCATGTTGGTCAGTTCGGCGCAGATCAGGTAGGCGTAGTTGACCGCCTTTAGATACTTCATCGGCAGCAGTTCCTTGCCCTGCATGTAGAGCAAGATGTTGATGATGTCGCCGACGCAGGGTTCCGGTGTGCCTGTGAGGATGCTGAGGGCGGGGATGGGAAGCAGGAACGGATAGATTGCGGCATAGACGGGTGCGAGAACGATGGCGATCGGCGCCGTGAAGGCGACCAGGAAGTCCGCGATCGCTCCCGCATCGACCGTGAATTCAGTAAGATCCACGGTTGGAATCTTGTAGCTTACTCCCTGTTGGAACCCCCAGAAGATGCTGATATTCGTTGTTGCGCTGACGGGTTCATACCAATTGCCGTTCGGCGCCTTGCCCATGTAGAGCTTCAGCGTTGCCTCAAGGTCGATGTCAATCTTTGCGTCGACGAAGCTCGTGATGAAGCTGGTGGTCTGGGTGCCGTTCGCCTTGGACGTGATGCCGTTCAGCAGATACGGGGCCTCCAGCGCCTCCGTCGCGTCGTAGATGGACGCCTCCGTCACACTGAACAGATCGTCAAGCGTCAGACGATTCTTGGAGCCACCGACGAGATCGAGCTTCACATTCATCGTCACGGAACTCGCCGTGGCAACGCCCTTGGGCTTGATGTCTTCCAGATAGGCCTGGAAGATGTTCATCGGGCCAAAGGCCTTGTAGTCCGTCGTCGTCGTCGAGTCGCTCGGCGTGCCATCAAGGTAAGCCGTCAGCTTCGCCGTGATCTCCGGCGCATAGACGTTCACGCCGCCGGATTGCGTCACCGGCGCGGTCGCCAGGTAGAAGCCACTCGTCTTGCTGATGCCGAAGCCCATATTGTAGGCCCACTCGACCTGGACCGCGAAGCCGCCATTCGTCCAGGTCGACTTGTTGACGGCATGGCCATCGGCATCCTTCAACGGGATACCGTTCTTCTCTTCATAGGGACCGACGGGGATATCGATCTTGAAGTCACCGACATTGAGCGACAGCGTCATGCCGCTATCGGTGATGTAGAAGGTTCCCTTCAGCTTGAGATCGAACTGAAGAGCATCCGCCAGCGCCGGATCCGTCGTCGTCCCAGCGCTCCACCGCTGCAACAGGGTTCCGTCTTCCTTGCGCCAGCTGACGTAGACGTCATTCGCGTCAACCGTTGACGATGTGCTGGCGACGCCGGTCGAGGTGTAGGTGTCTTGCAGGGTCGCCCAGGTGCCCGCAGTGGGTCCGAAGGCGCCGTAGATGGCGTTGCGGAAGGCGAGAACGATGTCCCCCTCAGACGTCACATTCGCGATGGCAGTCGCCAGGCGTTCGCTGAGTTGCGAGAACCACTCGACTGACTTTATCGCCGTGCCCTCCAGCATGTAGAGTTCCTGGGGGACCGTGGCGTAGAGCGCCTCATACACCGCATCCAGGCTGTACTTCAGGCTGTCCTTGAATTCCTGAACATCCTTGATGACCGACATGATGCTGGTGTCACCACCCATCGTGGCGAAGGTGCCGGTCACATCCGGCACGGTCAGCGTCAGCGCATCGCCCGTGATGGTGGCGCCTGCCATCTCGGAGAAGAAAGTGCCCAGCATGTTAGCGGGCGTCGCCGCGATCAGCGCCCCGGCACTGGTATCGGCATAGCCACTCAATTCCAGGATCAACGGCAGGTTGGCGGACAGCTTGCCCGAGACGGTCGCGCTGGTTGAGCTGGCCAGCGTTTGGGTGGCGGGATTGTAGCTGTTGCCGGTGGACGAGTTGATCGCGACGGTCAGCGATGCCTTGTCGCTCGTCGTGGAGGTGAGGCCGTCTCCATCAATCACGAGATAGCCGGTGTCGGTGTGCATGTGGATGCCACCGGCGAAGAGCTTCATCTTCAGGCCAGTCCCGCGAAGGGACATGTCCAGCTGCGTGGTCGTACCGGCAGCGGCACCGCTCAGGCGAAGCAGCGTGACGTCGCTCAGAACGTTGGAACTGGCCAAGCTCGTCACCGTGGTCAGGTCACCCGCGAAGAGTTCGACCTCGATGCCAAGTGACGTCGACAATTCGTCTGCGAGAGCGCGCAGGGCGGATTGGCGAGAAGCTCCGACCCCCGCCGCCTCAGCGGACGTCCTAAAGCCGGCAACTGTGGCCTGCAGGCGCGAACCGGTTTCCAGCGAGCCAGGCAGCACCGCGGTCAGGGATGCGACCAGCGAATCATAGAGTGCAGTTAAGACAACCGCACTGTCCGTCGCGAAGGCGACGGCACAGCTCGGGGACAGAGAAGTCTCCACCACCCGCTTCGTTCCGCCTTCATAGACGGCAATGACGCGGTTCGCCCCATTCAACGACAGACCGACATCGATCGTCGTTACAATTGCCGCGCTGAAAGCCATCGTATCGGAATTGCCGCTGCGATCGACCAGCGCAGCAATGCCATCGAGCCCAGTCGAGGTGCTTTCCGCCAACTGTTTCAGTGTCGCGACGTTCAGGGAGAAGCCGTAGTCTTCACTGAAAGTATCAGACAAGCTCAGCCGGATCCGCAGCGTGTCACCGTCCAGCGTGAAGCTCACCGCCGAGGTGCTCAATCCGAAGGCGGCTGCCACGGCAGCCGCGGCGGCCTGGATCGTTGCTGCAGTTCCTGTCAGCGCGCTCGCGCCGCCGGCGGCGATCTCGGCGGCGAAGCCTGTCAGCGTCTGAATGGAGCGAGAGAGGCCTGGCAGATTCTGGGTGTAGAAAGGCTGCGTGGATAGCGCATCCGCGATGGCATTCGCGCCAGCCGACACCGCCGCGGCGATGTCGGCGTAGGTCAGTTCGGAATACCACCAGTAGCCATCAGACAGGGACGGCAGGACGCTCACGCGGCTCCCCGCGACCACCGTGCCGGCGGTAACAAGATCAGCCAACACCGGCGTGAGCGAGAGATCGTGCGCGACCACGGTGGAGATGGTGTCGTCGAGGTTCGGCGCGAAGCCGACGAATTGCGCTTGGCCACCAAAGGCCTGGCCGGCATCGAAGCCCGATGCGAACTCAATGCCGCCGATCCGGATTTCGCCGCTTCCGCTCCGGTTCAGCGTGAGGCCAGAGACGAGGCCTGTGCTCTCATCCACGGCGAACTCCGACGGATCCAGCATCGTCGCGCCGCCTAGGTCGAGTGCGACCGAGAAGGTTGCGCTTCCGGTGAGGCTCGTACCGGTCCCGACCCCACCAGCGACAATGCCGATGAAGCCGTAGTTCCCGGCAACGTTGAAGTTCTGCGCCGCGGTGGTGATGCTTCCGCTGAAGTTCAGCGCGCTGATGCCAAAGGTGGACTTGCGGAGCGTAAAAGCACTGGCAGCAACCGTGGCGGCGCGGTCGAGGATCACAGTCCGCGCTGTGACATGCGTCGCCGCCTGTTCGACGGCTGCATCCAGCCCCGCGTCTGTTGTTGCCTGCCAGATCGAGAAATTGTTGGGGCCCTGGAACTGCACACTGCCGTTGACAACGGAGACGGTCAGGTCCGGATTCGCGGCGTCAAAGCTGTACTCGGAGCCGATCGTTGGCGCGCCGGCACTGCGGTCCACCACTTTCCACGTCGCCTCTCCCATCGCGGTAAGGAGTTGCGCCACGATCGAGCCGAGGCCGATGTTGGAAGTCGTGTCCGCCGCACTCAGAAGGATGTCGGTCTGGACGGCGAAGGTTGAGAAATCAACGCGGAGGCGGAAGGCCGCATCCGACGACAGCGCGCCGGTGACAGTGGTAGGTAGAACGGCATTCAGCTGGTACGGCCAGTCGATCGACTTGATCAGGTAAACTTCAGAACCAGCGGCTATCTCCCACTTCGGCGGCGTTCCCTTGGAATAGGAAATGCCATCGCTACTTGCCGTCGGCAACGCCCGCATGGCGTTGGTGAAGATGTCACTGGAAGTCGTGAAGGTGTCACTTCCGACAACGATGGATCCGGCCCCAACAAGCTGGGTGCCCGAGATGTCGATCACCTGGGTCGCCGAGCCGGAGGCTGTAGAGGTGATCGTGGCCGTATCGGTCGCGGCAAGGCTCAGATCATCGCTACCAAGATCCAAATCGAGGGAGATCGTATCGGAGGTAGTGACCGTATCGATGACAAACGGAAGGGTCAGTTGGCGGGTTGTGTTGTTGTACGATACCGCTCCACTACCGAAAGGAGTAGCGGCATTGAGCGCGGCTATCCAATCCTGCAGCGTCGACAGCGCCTGGCGGACGTCGTGCACGACGTAGGCGAGTCCTGTGGCTGCTGTCACCGAACCCGCAATCGCCAATCGGTAGCCCGCATCGGCTCCGGTCAAGTCGACGTCGGAGATGGTGTAGGTTCCGACAAGGGCGCCAGCACTTGTGTATAGGCTGACCTGCTTGCCGATCAGGGGGGCTGTGAAGAGGCTTGTCGCAGAGGCGGCCGCGCCGGTGCTGACGTCGCGCCCTGCGGCCGATATGGTCAGTACATTGATGTTCTTCGCCTCAGTCAGCGCGACCCCATTCAGGTCGACCGATACAGTCCCGAGCGAGATGGCCGCACCATTTCCATAGGCAGCGGAGCCACTGATGCGATCAACGCGGGGTTTGCGGAAGTCGATGGTATCCACAACGGAAGTCTGCCATGCGCCGCCCAGATCGACCACGGACGCGAGCGTGCCATCTAGGTAGGGCAAGGCGGTCGTGAGCGCTGCCGACTCAAGCGTCGTATCGAGACCATTCACGAGGCGGAGCAGCGCATTGGTCGCATCGGCGACCGCCAGAGTGCGGAAGCCTGCTAGCGGGGCGAAGTTGCTCGCCGAGGCAGATACAACTCCGCCGCCGACCGGCGCCCCCGCAAGGGCGATGGTGGGCATGTACCCTGCCGTCACGCTCACACCAGCGAGGGAGGCGGAGATTGGCAGGTTGACGACGATGGAGTTGGTCGTGGGGCTGACCGTCACCAGGTCAGAAACCAGGGCGACGTCACCAACCAGGCTTATCGTCGCGGTTGCGCCGAGGACGTCGATACCCAGCGCACCATAGCGGCCGGTCGTGGAAAGGCCGGATGCGACGGCGCCGATGTCATAGGCAAAGTCGTCCAGGCGGAATGATGCTGTGCTTCCGGACCACCCGATGCCAAGGCGGATGTCGGCGCGGATCGCCAAGGCCGTGCTTGGTGCCGCATCGAGGCTGACACCGAGCGCGAGAAGCACCTCCTGCGCAGCAATGCTGACCGTCTCGCTGCGGACTGCAGCCGTCTGAAGATCCAACCCATAGCCGCGACCGTCGATCACCACCGAGAGAGCGTCTGCACCGACATCTTCCGTCGTCGGGCGCCAATTCGTTTCAAGATAGGCGATCAGCCCCGACATCGTTGGTACGGCGTCGCCGAGCGGGATCGGATCATCATCGATGACCGCCAAGTTGAGAGCCGGCCGCAGGTAGCGTTCGATGTAGCGACCCAGATGCAGGACGTCGCTGGCGTGCAGCAGCTGGTTCAGATTGTAGCCGAGGCCGTCGAGCGCCTCACCCAATGCATTCAGGTCGGTGAGGTCACCATCCAGATCAGCGGCGCCGGTCGTCGCTGTGGTCGTGACGCCGAGGTTCGACGTTGTCGTCGTATAGGTCACCTCTGCCCCGAGAGCGACTGCCTCAAGCTTCAGGGCCGCGGCACGCAGCGACGTCATGAAGGCCAATGTGAACGCCGTCGAGGAGGCGTCGACCTTGATGCGGGATATCTTCGACGCTGTACCGAAGCTCAGGTCCACCGGCAAACCTGTTGCCGTTGTATTCGCGCTGAGGCTGGCGCCGGTTGTATTCGCCTCCAGCGTCGCCGTCTCCGATGTGCTCGCGCCGGTCGCCTTATAGGTACCGACCGCCCGTGCCGCATACCCCGTTCCGGCCAGCGTCATGGCGAAGCTGGACGCTGCGAACCGGCCGACGATCGTCGTGGGGTCGAAAGCGGAGTAGATGTCGGCGTAGAGCCCACTGCCAGAGATGCGCAGCTGCCCCGATTGCGACCACATGGAGACCGCCACGTGCATAACGGGCAGGTCGGTCGCCGTGATCGCCGCGTCACCGGTGATCGTTGCCCCGTCAAGCGCAACCGTCAGCGTGCCCGTGATAGCTAGGCCGGTGACGCCGATTGTTGCCGCCTGCCCTCTGACATCGAAGCTACTTTGCGCAGAGGACGACAATGTAAAAGTCGCAGCGGGAGTAGACCCACCCACCGTGGCTCCTGCCAGATTCGATAGGCGGAGGTGGCCACCGGCCTCAAACGTCCCGCTGCTAGCGATCGTGCCTGCCCAGGCCAAGCCCGCTGCGTTGTATGCCAAAGACATGGGGCCGGTCAGAACCGCATTCCCCGTGACTATGGTCAGCGTACCGGAGAGCGTTGGCACGAGGTTGGCAGCAAGGTTGAGCGTCGCCGTCGCATCGCCGACGAGGATCGTCTCACTGACTGCCTGGCTTGCGGTGTTTACCGCCAAGGTGGCGGTCGAACCGCTGACGGTCGCATTCGGCAAGACGGCGTTACTCGAAATGCCCGTGAAGCTTGCGGCGACATTGTCGCCGCTGATACGGAGCGCCCCGGTAGCGGCGGTCAGGATCGCGTTTGAAGGCGAAGCGCTCAGTGCGACGGTCGCGTTGATGGCCGAAAGGCTCGCAACAGCAACTGCGTTGCCGGCAGCCCAAGCGACATTGATCTCGAAGTCACCAGCAAACCGAACGCCGCCAGCCGAGAACCAGCCTGAGGCGGTGACGGCCCCCGCGGCGCCGGCAGTCGTCAGTAGCGCGGCGAGTTGGTCGGCTTTGCTGGTGTCGGAGAACTGGAAATCCATACCAGCCGGCAGCGCGACCGCTGTGAGGCTTAGGCCCGCAGCTCCGTAGGCCGCCGTGAGCGCCACTCCTTTACCTGCGTAGTTTCCGACGATCGAAGCAAAGCTGCCCGACCGACTCCCGTACGTCAGAACATTGAAGACGTCGCCGGCTGCCGGAGCGAAGCTACCCAACAGTCGCAACTCCAGTGTGCCGTCGAGGGCTGCGGCACCAGATACAATAATCTGGTCATAGTCGACGCCCGCCGTCGCAGCCCCCCCAATCTCCATCGTGAGTGTCGCGGACGATGCCTGTGTGTAGGTTCCATAGGTGTCGGATCCGGGCGAGTGACCAGGCGAAACATGGCCTACATTCAGAACCGCACCGCCGAAGGTTCCGCTACCCACCAGCACCTGATCCGGCGCCACCAGAAGCGTCGCGGCTTCGACGTCAACGACCTGCTTCGACCCGTCGGTCGAGAGAAGGGCGAGGTCAGCAGCAAGTGACCCGCCATCCCCCCTGTCTGCAAAACCCGCAACGGCTGCCGTTTGCTGGGGCGCAGCAGCAGGAGCTATTGGGGCCGCAACGTCCAGCACCTGCAGCTGAACATCGCCCGCAAGCAGGATGCGCGGCTCGAGAACGTCCAGAAGTCCGGCAGTCGGACGCCGACGGCGGGGCGATGAAGTCGGGCGGCGTGCCATCGGCGTTAGGCTCCTTGGGCGAAGCAGCGAGGTCGGACGAGTAAGGGGCGACAATGATAGGCGATCGGTCCTCCTAGTACAGTGAAAACCCACCCCCTTGGGAATTCTTCTGTTGTGAAAAACGCCAACAACATCATAGATGCAGAAAAAATAGTCGACATACTTTCATTTTCAGTATGAAAAAACACGCTATAATCGACAAAAATACACCAAAACCAGTGTTTAACTGCGAACTTTTCCGACGCTATACCTCTCGATGTAGTGGCGTTCGCGGCGCCTCTGTTATTTTGGCTCAGTAGCGGCCCCGGCGGGCGGGGCATGCGGTGACCGCTGCGGCGAAAGGGGTTTGGATGTTCAGCGATCGCTGGCTGCACGTCAGTGGGCTGCGCGTCACGCTGCGGGATAGGGTCCGAGTCGCCGTCAGGGGCATCGGTGGCGAAACTTGGTACATGGTGCATGATCCGCTGACCAATGAGCATGCCAGACTACGTGCTGATGCTTGGCACTTTTTGGCGCAACTCAAGTTCCATCCGTCTGTTGGAGAGGCTTGGCGAGTCGCTTACGCGAGCGGAGAAGTTGGCGCGTTGACACAGCCGCGCGTGGTTCAGTTGATATCGGCGCTTTACCGTCGCAACCTACTCACAGTCTCCACCAACATTGACAGCGCGAGGTTGGTTGAGCGCGGACGGCTCCGACGCCGGAAGCCAGTGCTTCAACGGATGCAGACCCTGCTGTTTCTTCCGGTGCCCCTCTTTGATCCG
>WLNX01000180.1 GCA_009699565.1 Actinomycetota bacterium
AGCCAGCGTCCAAGACCCAAGGAGACCGTCGCGAGCACGGCATCGTTAATCGTTCCGTCCAAGCCGTTCTTGATGTGCTTGAAACTCGCGAGTGAGGCATTGACCCAGCCGTAGCGTCGATGCGAGCCGATCGGCTGGTTCAATGGAGTATGCGGCGCAGACCGAACGCCCGCCCAAGCGAGCGCGCCGGTCTGCTCTACACGCCCGACTACGTCCGCAACCGCCCGCCTCGGAGTCCGCGCAATCGCTCGTACGCCCCGCAGCGCCTCGGACGGGTTGGAGACTCTCTCCATCAGAGCGGCGCCCAGCAGATCCGGGCCGCTGGGCGTTGGCCGGGCAATCCACGGTTGCGCCTCAACGTTGGACTCGACCTCGTCGGAGGCAGAGAACAGCACCGACGTGATGTCGACGCCCGAGATACCGTCGACCAGCGCGTGGTGGGTCTTGACAACGACTGCGAACCGAGGCTGCCCGTCTGCCGCTGGAGCGAGTCCTTCAACGAGATTCATCTCCCACAGCGGCTTGTCGCGATCGAGGCGCTCGGCGAATAGTCGCCCGGCAAGCGCGGCGAGTTGCTCGTCGGCGCCAGGACTCGGCAGCGCGGAGTGGCGCAGGTGGTAGCGGACGTTGAAGTAGGGATCGTCGACCCAGACCGGGCGGCCTTGGTTGAGCGGGACGAATGCGAGCCGCTGGCGATAGCGCGGCACACGGTCGAGCCTCGCCTCGAGAAACTCTCGAAAGTCGTCGTAAGACGGCGCCTTGCCCTCGAAGACCATGATCGAGGCCACGTGCATGTGCGCTCCTCCGCTCTCAAGGTGGAGAAAGGCTGAATCGAGCCCGCTGAGCCGGTCGGAGGTAGCCATCCAGACAGTCTAAGGCACTGTGTGACCAACATTACACAAGATTTGTGTAAACCCTACACAAACCATGTATAGTTGTCTCATTCGAACAGAGGGAGTCGTCATGGATATCAGCAACCCAGCGGTCTACACCGAGATTTACGAGAAGCACCGCCGCGGCGTCTACGCAGCGGCCTACCGAATCCTCGGCAATGATGCCCAGGCCGACGACGTCGTCCAGGATGTCTTCATCAAAGTCTGGCGCAAGCCCTCCTCGTTCGACGCGAAGCGCGGGGAACTCGGCAGTTACCTGCGCCTGATGGCAAGGAGCCGCGCGCTAGATCTGTGGAGGGAGGGGCAGTCGGCCGGACGCGCCACGGACAGGCTCAAGGTCGTTGTCTCCGGCGATTCCAGTCCCGTCGATGATCGGCCGGATCTTCGCGCCGAGCGCGCAGACGCGACCGACAACGTCGTTGCTGCTCTGCGAACCCTGCCGGAGAACCAGCGCGAGGCCGTCGTGCTCGCTTACTGGGGAGGACTCACCGCCGACGAGGTCGCCCGACGGGTGTCGGTGCCACTTGGAACAGCCAAGAGCCGCATCCGCCTTGGCCTCACCAAGCTGCGAGACGAATTCGGCGAGGGTTACCTCGCCGCACGCGCTGCCTGAGACTGGCTGGAGCCCCGGCCCTCTTTGGGCCGGGGCTCGCCAGCGGTTCTTCCTTCTCTACTACTGAGCTGCTGCTGGTGACTGCGTGCCGCTCAGCTTCTTGCTGCCGGTGATCAGCAGTAGCCCGAATCCGACCTTGGCAGTGAGGTCGATGATCGTGAAGACGGCAACCTCGGTGTTGAGGCTGATCGAGCCGGTTCCTTCGGTTCCGAGGAGCCAAAGGATTGGGTAGATGAACCAAAGCACCGTGAGGATGCCGAGGAGCTTCGTGTAGAGCGCAGCTACGCCCTCGCCCTGTGCCACGGCGGATGCGCGAACCGGGCCCCAGATGAGGACGAGGATCGCGAGGAAGAAGCCGCAGGAGACGATGAACCAGACGTACTTGTGGGTCGAGTCGAGCGAGAGAGCCCCGAAAAGACCTGTCAGGATCATCAGAATGTCCGCGCCGATGATGCCGGCAACGAGGCCGAGGCGCTCGCGGGACTGCTCACCGCTTGTCGTCAGTGCCTTGAGACCAACCGTCAGCAGCCCTAGGAGCAGCAGCGGGGTCGTGAAGATCCAGTCGATGTAGCGCGCGAAATACACGAGCTTGGCGGTTACGTCAGCTCCAACCCCGATCGGCGTGATTGCAAGCGACGCCTTCGAGACGATGATGTCGCCCTGGCCCTGAGCCATGAGGAGATAGAGACAAGCCGCAATTGCGCAAACAAAGAAGCTTGTTACGCGGTGGTGGGTCTCAACCATTCCGCGGCCAACTGCAAGGATCGCGATCGCGCCGAGCGCCATGCCGGCGGTCCCAATCCAAAGCCAGGTTTCCTGGCTTGAGGTCATCATTGTTTCCATCGTTCCAATCCTCCTATTAGGTCACCATTTCACGGCAAAAACGCCACGAACCGACTGCGGCAAGCCGAAACTCTACCTCACGACCGGGATGCCGCGTAGATAGCTTCGCGCCAAGTCGTCGCGGTCGCTGCGTACGCTTGATCAGTGGAGTTGGCCCTCGCGCACTTGGACCTTGACGCGTTCTTCGCATCCGTCGAACTCAAGCGGCGGCCGGAGCTGCGCGGATTGCCGGTGATCGTTGCCGGGAGCGGGCCGCGAGCGGTAGTCACCACGGCGTCGTACGAGGCCCGAGTTTTTGGTGTTGGCTCAGCGATGTCAGCCGCTGAGGCCTTGCGGCGCTGCCCTGATGCAGTCGTGATCGCACCCGACTCAGCCGCATACCGAGAAACATCTGCTCAGGTGATGGCGATCATTCGCGATCACATCGCGAGAGTGGAACAGCTTGGGCTCGATGAAGCCTTTCTCGACCTGAGCGACCTCCACTCGCCAAGGAGCGCCATGCGCAGGCTGGTGGCCGAGATCTTTGCGCAGACCGGCATGAGGGCGTCCGTTGGCATAGGGCCCAACCGGCTCGTTGCGAAGGTTGCCTCGGACGCCGAGAAGCCGAACGGGTTCGTGGTGATGACTGCTCAGCAGGCAAGGGACCGCTTCGCCGACTCGCCGGTGACGTTGGTTCCAGGCATCGGCGGTAAGACGAGCGAGCGGCTCGGATTGATGGGAATAGAAACTCTCGGCCAATTGAGGGAGGTAGAGCCAGAGGCGCTTTCGATCCGATTCGGGCCGCGCCAAGGGCCGATTCTGGCTTCGCTCGCGATGTTTGAGGGATCCGCAGACATCACAACCGATCGCATCGCCGTCAGCGAGTCGCGAGAGACAACTTTCGACGTCGACATCGCAAGCGGCCCGGCTTTGGAGATGGAACTCGCTTCTTTGGTTACGGAACTGTCAGCGGCGCTCAACAAGCACGATCGTCGCGGGAGGACAATACGGATCAAGGTCCGCCTCGACGATTGGACGACGATCACACGTTCCCGAACGATCGACGCGGCGACCAACGATCCGGCGACAATTACTGACGTCGCACTCCAACTCCTGCGCGACTACCGCCCCCAGCGCCCGGTGCGATTGCTTGGCGTTGGCGTAGCCGGCTTTGCCGACGCGGAGCGCCAGCAGCAGCTCGAACTGGACCTCGGCGAAGTCGCCGCCTAGAGAACCTTGGAGAGGAAAGCCTGCGTCCGCTTGTGCTGCGGATTGTCGAAGACGGCTCCGGGGTCACCGGCCTCGACGACCACGCCGTCGTCCATGAAGACGACCGTATCGGCAACCTCCTTGGCGAACCCCGTCTCGTGAGTAACAACGACCATCGTCATACCGTCCGAGGCCAAC
>WLNX01000181.1 GCA_009699565.1 Actinomycetota bacterium
CCGGCGCCGCCAACATCGAGCGTGCCGTCAGCGAGAGAGGCGCCGGTCAGCTCAACCATCAGTGCGCTTGCAAGCGCCTGCGCATCGAGGGCTCCCTCGGGCGACAGCCCCTTCTCAAACCGTGAAGACGCTTCGCTGCGCAGGCCAAGCCGGGTCGACGTCCGATTGATGTTGGCCGGATCCCAAACTGCGACCTCGAGCAGTACCCGCGTGGTCGCCTCACTTACCTCTGAGCGGGCGCCCCCCATCACTCCCGCGAGCGACGTTGGACCGTCGGCGTCTGCGATCAAGCAGATGTCACTGTCCAGAAGCCGCTCCTCGCCATCAAGCGTCGTCAGCTTTTCGCCGTCCCTGGCTGCGCGAACGGTCAGCTCGCCGCCGGCGATTTGGTCGAGGTCAAATGCGTGGAGCGGATGCCCGCTGACGAGCATCACGTAGTTCGTGATGTCGACGACGTTGCTGATCGAGCGCTGACCGGCGGCAGCAAGCCGGGCCTTGAGCCAGAGCGGAGACGGCCCAACGGTTACGCCCTCAAAGATGCGCGCCGTGAAGCGCGGGCAGAGGGACGAGTCTTCAACCTTGACAGTGATTCCGACTGGCTCACTGGCGAGCGTGGCAGAGCCCGGATCGTCGCTCCACGGCTCGGCGCAGAGCAGCGCACCGGTCGCCGCATGGACCTCGCGGGCGACGCCGTAGAGGCCGCCGCAGTCGCCGCGGTTTGGGGTTATCTCCGGCTCGAGAACTTCCGTCGAAAGCGCGAACAGGTCGCACACGGGAGTGCCGGGCGCAGGGGCTCCTTCAAGGACCATGATTCCCTCGTGGTCGCTGCCGAGCCCGAGCTCGTCCTCGGCGCAGATCATTCCCGACGACTTGATGCCCCGCAGTTTCGCCTCGCCGAGCTTGGTTCCGTCGGGCATCACGGCGCCTGGGAGCGCCACCACAACGTGCTGGCCTGCAGCAACGTTCGGTGCGCCGCAGACAATCGTCCGCGGCTCTCCGTTACCGCAGTCCACGCTGCAGACGCGAAGCCGGTCGGCGTCCGGGTGCTGTTCGGCGGTCAGGACTGCGCCAACGACAAAGTTGTCGGCAGAGAGCGGTCCGTGATGGAGAACGCGGGCTACTTCGGTGCCGGTCAGCGCCAGCCGCTCCGAAAGGGCCGTTGCGTCGCCGTCAACGGCCACGTAGTCGTTGAGCCACTCGATGGGTACGCGCATCGTTCGCCCTCAGCCAAACTGGCGCAGGAAGCGCAGGTCGTTTTCGTAGAAGAAGCGCAGGTCGGGCACGCCATGCTTGAGCATCGCGATCCGTTCGATGCCAAGACCAAACGCGAACCCCTGATGCGTGTCTGGGTCGTATCCGTGTTCACTGACTGCCGCGAAGACGTTCGGATCGACCATTCCCGAGCCGAGAACCTCGAGCCAGCCCGTTCCCTTGCAGAGAGAGCATCGGTCTCCGCCGGGTAGCGCGCCGCCGCTGCACATGAAGCAGGAGACGTCCACCTCGACGCTGGGTTCCGTGAACGGGAAGAAGTGCGGCCGCAGGCGGAGCTCGCGTTCCTCTCCGAAGATCGCCCGGGCGAAGGCGAGCAGCGTCCCCTTGAGGTCGGCCAGCGTCACTCCCTCGTCAACGAGGAGACCTTCAATCTGGTGAAACTGAGGCGTGTGTGTCGCGTCGCTGTCGCGGCGAAAGACGCGGCCCGGGACGATCAGCGCGATCGGCGGCGGCGTCTGCTCCATGATTCGAACCTGCATCGGCGAGGTGTGAGTCCGCAGCAGGATCTGGTCGGCGCCCTCGCCGCCGCCTTCCACGTAGAACGTGTCGCTTCGTCCTCGTGCGGGATGTGCGGGATCATGGTTGAGCGCGTCGAAGTTGTAATGAACGCTCTCCACCTCCGGGCCCTCGACGACGCTGTAGCCGAGCCCGCAGAACACATCCTCGATCTCGCGCCTCGTCGCACTGAGCAGGTGGTGGTGTCCCCTGCTTTCGGCCGGAGAACCCGGCAGCGTTACGTCTACCGAATCCTCGGCGAGGCTCGCGGTCATCTCTTCCACTTCGAACAGTGCCGCCCGCGCCTCAAGCAGGGCCTCCAAGCCCTGGCGGGCCTGGTTGGCAGCCTTGCCGGCTTCCCCGCGCTGCTCAGGCGGCAACTGGCTTACATCGCGCAGCAGCTGGGGCAGCTCGGCCTTGCGGCCCAGATATTGAACCCGCAGTGCCTCTAGCTCAGAGCTGCTCGAAGCAGCGCTGATCTCAGCGGCGGCCTGCTTCTCTATCTCGCTTACGCGCTCAATCATCGTGGGCAGCCTAATCAGTCCTTGTGCATGAGTAGAGAGCGATTGTCGCGGCCATCGCGGCGTTTAGTGAGTCGCGGGCGATCACGATCGAGCGAACCTCGTCGGCGGCGTCGATTACCTCGGCGGGAAGACCGTCGCGCTCGGAGCCGATGATCAGCGTCGCACCGTCCGCAGGCCAAGGCGAGGAGTCAAGCGGCGGATGGTCGCCGGCCGCCAGCGCCACGGTCGTCCCCGGAAGGTCGCCCAGTCCCGCTGCGCGGGCTACCGGAAGGCTGAAGATTGCTCCCATCGACGCTCTGACCGCCTTCGGTCCAAACGGATCGGCAGTGCCTGGGCCGACGACGACGCTGGCGGCACCGAAGGCGTGCGCGCTGCGGATGATCGTCCCGACGTTGCCGGGGTCGCCAACGCCGTGGAGCCACACGGCCAGCGGCCCGGCGGGCTCGCTCCAGCGCTGTTCGTAAATCGCAAGCGCTCTGGTGCCCGATCCAAGCGCTGATACGTCGGCCAGTGCGTCACTGCTGACCTGCGTGCCGTCCAGGCCGCTGTCCTCGGTGACGAACATCTCCAAGGCCGGCCAGCCGGCTGCCTCGGCGGCCGCGATCAAGTCTTCACCTTCGGCGACGAAGCGGCCGCTGCGGTCGCGGCCGCGCCTCGTCCGCAGCAGAGTGATCTGGCTGAGATTGGGATGTTGTGAGTTCTGAATGGTCATGGCTGTTTCGGGTAAAAAAAAGGGCGCCCCTCCTTGCGGAAGCGGCGCCCGATAGCGGCGAAACGGCGGCTGAGTCTAGGACTCGGCGGCCGTCGCCTCTCGGGCGGCGTCAACAAATCGGCGGAATGTGTCGGGGTCGCTGACGGCGATCTCGGCAAGCACCTTGCGGTCAAGTTCGATCCCCGCCTCGCCGAGGCCGTGCATGAAGGTTGCGTAGGTCATCCCGTTAAGACGCGCAGCGGCGTTGATGCGGGTGATCCAGAGACGGCGGAAGTCGCGCTTGCGGTTGCGCCTGTCGCGGTAGGCGTAGGAGTCCGCCTTCATCAGCGTTTCCTTGGCGCGACGATAGTTCGAGTTCGCGGTTCCGCGGTAACCCTTGGCGCGCTCCAGTGTGGCGCGCCGCTTCTTCTTGGCCGAAACCGACCGCTTTACGCGCGTCACTTGCCGCCACCGAGCATCTTCTTGACGCGCGGCACATCGGCGTCAGAAATCGCAACAGGCTTGCGGAAGCCGCGCTTGCGCTTCGGCGACTT
Source organism: Actinomycetota bacterium (assembly GCA_009699565.1). GTDB lineage: Bacteria > Actinomycetota > Thermoleophilia > Solirubrobacterales > Solirubrobacteraceae > F1-60-MAGs163. Next base: position 3,537 of record WLNX01000181.1, read on the forward strand.
CTTCTCGAGAATGTGGCTGGACATCGCGTGACGGCCACGAACCTTGCCCTTGGCGGTTAGCTTGAAGCGCTTCTTGGCACCGGAATGAGTCTTCATCTTGGGCATGGCAGACGGGGAGTATAGAAAACCCTGCGTTTGGAGGCTTACCGCCCCCAGCCGCG
>WLNX01000182.1 GCA_009699565.1 Actinomycetota bacterium
ACGCGCTGCGCGGCGCCGGTGCAACCGATGACGTCCTTGAGGGGGCGATCGCAGCCGTCCGCGGCCCGCACCGCGTCACCGACCAGAACGCAGAAGATCAATACGAGGCTTTGGAGAAGTACGGAATCGACCTGACCGAACGCGCAGCCGAAGGTCGGCTCGATCCTGTCATCGGCCGCGACGACGAGGTTCGACGCGTTATCCAAGTGCTCTCGCGCCGGACCAAGAACAATCCGGTCTTGATCGGTGAACCTGGCGTCGGCAAGACGGCAATCGTCGAAGGCCTGGCGCAGCGGATCGTCTCCGGCGACATCCCCGAGTCGCTGCGCGACCGGCGCCTGATCGCACTCGACATCGGCGGCATGATCGCCGGTGCGAAGTACCGGGGCGAGTTTGAGGAGCGCCTCAAGTCGGTGCTCAAGGAGATCACCGAGGCCAAGGGCCAGATCATTCTTTTCATCGACGAGCTGCACACGATCGTTGGCGCCGGCGCAGCCGAAGGCGCGGTTGACGCGGCCAATCTGCTCAAGCCGATGCTTGCCCGCGGCGAGCTGCGCGCAGTCGGTGCCACGACGCTCGACGAGTACCGCAAGCACATCGAGAAGGACCCTGCGCTGGAGCGCCGCTTCCAGCCGGTCCAAGTTGACGAGCCGTCCGTTGAGGACACGATCGCGATTCTGCGCGGGCTGCGCGAGCGCTATGAGGTTCACCACGACGTCTCGATCAAGGACTCGGCGCTGATCGCCGCCGCCACCCTCTCCGACCGCTACATCGCCGATCGCTTCCTGCCCGACAAGGCGATCGACCTGATCGACGAGGCGGCCTCGCGTGTGCGGATCGAGATCGACTCGCTGCCTGAGGAGATCGACGAAGTCGAACGCCGCGTGCTGCAGCTTCAGATCGAGCGCACCTCGCTGGAGAAGGAGAGCGAGTCCGACAAGGCGACCGCCGAGCGGCTGGAAACACTCGACCGCGAGCTCGCCGAGCTGCAGGAGAAGGCCGCTGGCATGAAGGCCGAATGGCAGACCGAGAAGGATCGCGTCGCCGGTGTCAGTGATGTTCGCCGCCGCCTCGATGAGGCTCACCGCGAGCTGGAGCGGGTCACGCGCGAGGGCAACCTTGAGCGCGCAGCCGAGCTTCGCCACGGCGAGATCCCCGACCTTGAACAGCAGATGGCTGAAGACGTCCAGAGCGAAGACGAGCCGCAGAGCTCGCGCTTCTTCAAGGAGCATGTCGGCAGCGAGGACGTCGCCGAGATCGTCGCGCGCTGGACCGGGATCCCGGTCACGCGGATCGAAGAGACCGAGACCAACAAGCTCGTCTTCCTTGAGGACCGCCTGCACGAGCGCGTGATCGGCCAGGACGAGGCCGTCTCCGCCGTAGCAAGCGCGCTGCGCCGTTCGCGCGCCGGTCTTCAGGACCCGGACCGGCCGATCGGCTCGTTCCTTTTCCTCGGCCCGACGGGCGTAGGCAAGACCGAGCTGGCCCGCGCGCTCGCGGAGCTGATGTTCGACAGCCAGGACGCGATGATCCGCATCGACATGTCGGAGTACATGGAGAAGCATTCGGTGTCGCGGCTGGTCGGCGCCCCTCCCGGCTACGTCGGCTACGAAGAAGGCGGCCAGCTCACCGAAGCGGTTCGCCGCCGCCCCTACTCGGTGGTGCTGCTCGACGAGCTCGAGAAGGCTCACCCCGACGTCTTCAACTCGCTGCTTCAGGTGCTTGACGACGGGCGCCTGACCGACGGGCAGGGCCGCACCGTCGACTTCAAGAACACGATCCTGATCATGACCTCAAACGTCGGCTCAGGCACCGGCGACTACGAGGCTGCGGTCAAGTCAACCTTCAAGCCCGAGTTCATCAACCGTCTTGACGACATCGTCGAGTTCGACCCGCTGACGCGCGAGCAGATCGGCGAGATCGTCACGATCCAGGTGCGGCGGCTTATCGCGCGCGTCAACGACCGCGGCCTTGACGTCGAGCTGACCGACGATGCGATCGAGCTGATCGGCAACCTCGGCTACGACCCGACCTACGGTGCCCGACCGCTCAAGCGCGTGATTCAGAAGAAGCTGATTGATCCACTCGCAGTCGGGATCCTGAACGGGACCTTCAAGGAAGGCGACATGGTTCAGGTCTCGAGCAGCGACGGAGAGTTGCTCCTTGAGGCTGAACCTGCCAGCGCTCCGGTCGCCTGATCGGGTAGAACCGTTCTACACAAACACGGAGGCGCTGTGCCGACATACATCATGCTTTCGAAGCTGACCCCCGAGGGAGTCGCGACGGTCAAGAACAACCCCACGCGGATCAAGGAGGTCAACAGCGAGATCCAGCAGCTCGGCGCGACCGTTGTCGCCCAGTGGTCGACGCTTGGCCGCTACGACTTCGTCAACGTCGTTGAGGCGCCCGACGACATCACGATGGCTCGGATCTCGCTCGAGCTCGGCTCGCGCGGAACCGCCCAGTACGAGACGCTCGTCGCCTTTCCCGTTGAAGAATTCATCGACGCGCTCTGACGTGAAGATTCTCGTCGTAGGCAGTGGGGGCAGGGAGCACGCAATCATCCGTGCGCTGCTGCGGTCCGCCGGCGCCACCGAGCTGCTCTGCGCTCCCGGCAATCCCGGGATCGCCGCGGACGTCGAATGCGTTGATGTTGCCGCTGACGACCTCGATGCGCTGGTCGAGCTTGCGAGCGGCCGCGAAGTTGATCTTGTCGTGGTTGGTCCGGAAGTCCCGCTCGTGGCAGGCCTCGTCGACTCGCTGACCGCCGCCGGCATCGCGGCCTTCGGACCGGTCGCCGCCGCCGCGAGGCTGGAAGGGTCAAAGGCCTACGCCAAGGAAGTGATGGAGGCTGCCGCCGTGCCGACCGGAGCGTGGAGCACGGTCGAGGGAGTCGACGAAGGCCTTGCAGCGATCGTTGGCTACCCGGCCGTGATCAAGTTTGACGGACTGGCTGCCGGCAAGGGGGTAGTGATCGCGGCCGATGAAGCAGAGGCGCGCGAGGCGCTTGAGCAGTTCCTCGTCGAGCGGCGCTTCGGCGACGGGCAGGTCGTTGTCGAGGAGTTCCTCGAGGGCGAGGAGCTGTCGCTGCTGGCACTCTGCGACGGCGAGCGCGCGGTGCCGATGGCGTCCGCTCAGGATTACAAGAGGATCTTCGACGGCGACGAGGGGCCAAACACCGGCGGGATGGGCTCCTACTGCCCGGTCCCAGCCGTTGACGAGGCTCGCGTGGCGGAGCTCTCGGCGATCGTTCACCAGCCGATTGTCGACTACTTCGCCGCCGCCGGGACGCCGTTCCACGGCGTCCTTTACGCCGGCCTGATGATGACCGCCGACGGTCCGAAGGTTCTCGAATACAACACCCGCTTTGGCGATCCGGAGACGCAGGCAGTGCTGCCGCGTCTCCGCAGCGACCTGGCGGAGCTGCTGCTGGCTGCGACAAGCCCCGGCGGTCTCGCCGGCCGCGAGCTCGACTGGGATCCGCGCTTCGCCGTCACGGTCGTATTGGCAAGCGCCGGCTACCCGGACTCGCCGAGGCTAGGCGACCCGATCAGCGGATTGGAGCGGATCTCCGCCCCGCTGGAGCTGACCTGCGCCGGAGTGGCCGACGGCGACCGCTCGCTCGTGACGGCAGGCGGGCGCGTGCTCAACA
>WLNX01000183.1 GCA_009699565.1 Actinomycetota bacterium
CAACCGGGGCGGGCGGCATGCTCGGACAGGCCGTTGCGGTGGCGGCGGCAGCAGCCGGCGACGAGCTGATCGAAACCGACAGGGCAGCGCTGGACATCACCGACTCGGCTGCCTGCGAGCGCGTGATTGCAGACGTGAAGCCCGACGCGCTGATCAACTGCGCCGCCTGGACCGACGTCGACGGAGCGGAAGCGAACGAAGCCGCAGCGTTCGCCGTCAATGAAGTGGGAGCGCGGAACTTGGCGGAAGCCTGCGCAGCGCACGGTGTGCGGATGATCCAGCCCTCGACCGACTATGTCTTCGACGGCTCCGAGACCGGTCCCTACGTTGAATCCTCCCCCGTCAATCCGCAGAGCGCCTATGGCCGCAGCAAGCTGGCGGGAGAGCTGGCAGTTGCCGCCGCAGGCGGCGACCACGCGATCGTCCGGACCTCTTGGCTGTTCGGGCCCGGCGGCAGGAACTTTGTCGACACGATGCTGGCGCTCGCCAGTGAGCGCCCAACGATCGACGTTGTTCGCGACCAGATCGGGTCTCCAACATGGGCAGGCCACCTAGCGCCGGCGCTGGTCGTCCTCTCGAAATCGAATTCCGAAGGAGTCTTTCACGCTGCCGGTGGCGGCAGTTGTAGCTGGTTTGATCTGGCAACGGCAGCGTTCGAGGCGACTGCAAGCCCGTGCGAGGCAAGGCCAGTCACCAGCGATGCGTTTCCGCGCGCCGCACAGCGGCCGGCCAACAGTTCGCTCGCGAGCGAGCGCGGCGACGACGCAATCGTGCTGCCAGACTGGCGCGAAGGGCTCGCCGGTTATCTTGAGGCGGTGGGCGCAATCGACGCGGCCGCCGGCGCGGCCGGAGGGGCTCAATGAAACTCTTGGTCTGCGGCGGTGCGGGATTCATCGGATCAAACTTCGTGCGCGCGCGCGTCAGCGAGTTCGGCGACGAGGTGACGGTGCTCGACAAGCTCACCTACGCCGGCCGCAAGGAAAACCTCGAGGGGATCGACCACCGCTTCGTCCACGGCGCGATTGAAGACCCCGCCTCTGTCGCCGATGCGATCCGCGGAGCCGAAGCGGTCGTCAACTTCGCCGCCGAGACCCACGTTGACCGCTCAATTTCCGAGCCGGACGCCTTCGTGCGAACGCACTCCCTCGGAACCTTCGTGCTGCTCGAGGCGGCGCGGGAACATTCGCTGCGCTACCTCCAGGTCTCTACCGACGAGGTCTACGGATCGATCGAATCGGGTTCCTTCACCGAAGAGAGTCCGCTTGAGCCTTCCTCGCCCTACAGCGCGACGAAGGCCGGTGCAGACCTGCTCGTCCAGTCCTATAGCCGCACATTCGATCTCGAGACTGTGATCTGCCGAGGGTCAAACAATTACGGCCCTTACCAGTACCCGGAAAAGCTGATTCCGCTGATGATTCTGAATGCGCTCCATGGTGATCAGCTGCCCGTCTACGGCGACGGGCAGCAGGTCCGCAATTGGCTGCACGTCAGCGACTTCTGCTCGGGGATTGGTCGTGTGCTGGAGCAGGGAGCAAGCGGCGAGGTCTACAACGTCGGCGGGCCCGACGAATGCGCGAATCTTGAAGTTGTTGAGCGAATCATCGAGATGACCGGCGCCGACCCCGCATTGCTGACCTACGTGACCGACCGCCCCGGCCACGACCGGCGTTATTCACTCTCGTCCGAGAAGATCAAGGCACTCGGCTGGGAAGCGCAGCATCAGTTCGCGCAGGGGCTTGCCGAGACAGTTGCCTGGTACCAAGAGCACGCAGCTTGGTGGGAGCCAATCCGCTCCGGGGATTACCGCGCCTATTACGAGCGCCAATACGGCAAGTCACTGGGATAACGGCAGCGTGACCGATCGACTTGACGAGAGCCAGCTGCGCGAGCATGAGCTGCGCAATCGCAGCGGCTGGAATGCTGACGCGCCGAACTGGGTGGACAGCGGGCGACGCAACTGGGCCAGCACCGAGCCAACTTGGGGAATGTGGGAGGTCCCTGAGAGCGAGTTGAAGTTACTGCCAGACGTTGCAGGCGTGGACGCGATTGAGCTGGGCTGCGGCACTGCCTACTGGTCGGCTTGGCTGGCACGGCTGGGTGCCAACCCCGTTGGAATCGATCTGAGTGAGCGGCAGCTCGAAACCGCAGCGATGCTTCAGGCTGAGCACGAACTTCAATTCCCTCTAATCCACGCAAGCGCTGAGAACGTGCCGCTCTCGGACGAGAGCTTCGACTTCGCCTTCTCCGAATACGGGGCAGCGATCTGGTGCGAGCCGGAGGCTTGGCTGGCCGAGGCCTACCGGCTGCTGCGCCCCGGCGGGCGGCTGATCTTTCTCGGCAATAGCCCGCTGGTGATGCTCTGCACGCAGGAGACCGAGGTCAATGAGGAGGAGGACTGCACAGCCCAGGAGCTACTTCGCCCCCAGTTCGGCATCCACCGGCTTGAGTGGCCCGACGAGGAAGAAGTCTCGTTCGTACTTCCGCACGGCGAGATGATCGCACTACTCGGACGAATCGGGTTCAAACTGGAGTCGCTCACAGAGCTGCAGGCGCCGGAGGGCGACGACGAAAACAGATTCTTCGTACCTCGCTCATGGGCGCGGCAATGGCCCTGCGAGGACATCTGGTCGGTCGTTAAGCCGAGCATCTGAGGGCAGCTCGGCTAGTGGATTGCCAGCTGCTGCGCGACCGACTGCATCGGCGCTAGGTCGACACCGATCCCGCTGGCAAACGGGAATGCCAGCGCGATCACGACCGTTATCGAAAGCGCCGGGATAACGCACCAGATCAGCATCAGAACCGGGTGACGCGCGGTGACCGTTGAAACGCCCATCACAGCAGCAACGAGCAGCCCGGTCACTAACAGCAAGACCGCGAGCAAGTCTGGCAGCGTTCGGTGAGCGACGGCGGAGACCGCGGCCGATGTTGACCCGAGCGTGGCAGCCGCGGTGACGAGGCTCGAAACCTCCGCCTTTGGGACCTTCGGGCCGAAGGCGTAAGTGTGGAGAGCGTCTTCAAATCGGTCCAGCGGGACAGCCGATGGAAGCTGACTCGTGTCGCCGCGCGCGAGATAGTCGGTGTTTTCGAAGGCAGCGGCGGTCGCGTAGCGCCTCAGCTTTGCTCGCAGCAGAGTGGCCTCTGCCTTGTCAGGGATGTTGTTGATGCTCCAGCTCATGTTCTGAACCGCAGATGACTGCTGTTCAACGGCTGCCTGGCCAGCCGCTACGGCGCCCCAAGTGACCGTGATCGAAAAGCCGACAAAGAAGGCGAAGGTCGCTGCAAGGCCGGTGAGCAGACGGGTCGCTTCGTCGGCTAGCTCTTCTCGGCTCTCGGCGCTGCAGCGCCGAGTTACGACAGCACGGGCCAAGACGGTGACGAGCACGAAGAAGGCAAAAAGCACAACCGCGATCAGCCACAGCGGCACCGAGATGAAGAGATCCCTCACGGCGAGAAAACTACCAGCGGGAGCGCGGGCTAGGTGGAGGACGTCGGCAGCTCAGCGCGAACCATCGGCGCGACCTTTGTGCCGAGCAGTTCGATTGCTTCCATCACATGCTCGTGGGAGGTCGAGCCAACTCCCATCTGAAGCAGGAAGCGGCTGTTGCCGAGCAACTGATGCGCGACGATGATCTTCTCCGCGACCTCCTC
>WLNX01000184.1 GCA_009699565.1 Actinomycetota bacterium
ATTGGCCGGCCCTCTCTACGTGCGGGGCCGCAATCACGTGACGCGCACAACCCGCGGCTTCTGCGAACTAGCGCCGGGGGCGAGCGTTAGCTCAACGATCACGGAGCCGGCTGGTATTTGACGGCGCTCGCCGGAACAAACCATGCTGATGTTCCAAGCTGAGTGACGCCGCGCAGCTCAGGCGGCGGCGGGGATGAGTCGCTGATGACGAGCCCGGCAACCTTGCCCGCCTTCAGGCTCGGTAGTGCCTCGTCAAATGAGCCGAAACGCAGTACGACTCTCTGCAGTCCGTCGCCGAACAGCGGGTAGTCCCATGAGTCTTCGCCGCCAACGAATGCCAGCGGCGCGTCGGCGGGAACAAGCGCATCAAGTGCGATGAAGGATTCCGCAGCGGCAGGGTTCATCCTGAGCTGCTGGGTACGGCGATCAAGCTTGAGGATGCTCGCGGCGGCCGGCCTCAGCGGCTTCCCTGCGTTCTCTCGAAGGCTAGGTAGCAGCGAGAGGCAACCAAGGATCAGTGCGAGTCCGCTCAGCCACGCGCGCCGCCCGAGCGATGCGAACAGGGCAGCACCGATCGCCACCATCGGGATCAGCACTCGGCCAAGCCAGACGTTCGGGATCAGCCCCCAAGCAAGGATCACCGCATAAGAGATAGCCGCGAGCGCCACGGCGCGGCGCAGCGGAGGAATCCTCCAACCGAAAGCGGTCCACAGCAGCAATAGCGGCAGCACAATGAACCCAACCAGGCCGAAGGCGCTGGTGTCCTCTTGGATTCCCGAGTCGATTGCGAAATCAAACTGGCCGCCCTGGAACGGACCCACCGCAACGGGCCGCACAGCCCGGCCTGCCGCTTGGACCGCGTCGCTTACGGCTGGTGGGAGGGTTACACCCGGTGAGTCGGCAAAGGTCCAGAGCGCCTGAACCAGCGATGTCGCTGCCACCGGCCCCACGCCCTGGCGCGAGGTCATCTTTGAGGCCGCGCCGCCAAGAGTCCCCTCCTCGACGAAGTTCGGCACGTACACGAACGAACCGAGCAGAACGACGCCGGCGGCGACTATTGCCGCATACCGCGCCACTTGGCTTAGGCCAAGTCGCGATTGGCGCGCCATGACGACGACGACGAGGAGAATCCCTGGCGCAGCGATCAGCGCTGTTCCCTTTGTGCCGACAGCAAGGCCAAACGCCGCGGCGCCGACTACGCAATCGGGCCAGCATCGGTCTCGCGCTGCGCGGGTCAGAAAGAACATCGCCGCGACCAGGAAGAACGAGACAACCAAGTCGTTCTGAGTCGTCGTTGACTGCATTATCGGCTGAGGCAGGATCACAAAGAGCGCCGCGGCAAATGCTGACGGTCCAACGCCGAACTTGAGCAAGCGAGCCATCGAGAAGATCCCGGCACCAAGGCCGAGGAGCGAGATCCACTGGACGAAAAACGCCAGCAGGTCGGTTCCGAGAAGCGCGTAGATCCACGCGATCATGAACTCTGCGTTCGGGGCGGAACCCAACTGCCGAGCCGTTCCCCCCGAGTACCTAAGGGCGCTGTCGTACTGGAGCCAATAGGCCACTCTGGAGAGGTGGTACGTCATCGAGTCCCAGTTGTTCGGGGCAACGGAGACGCCCACGTAGAACTGAACGATCAGCGCGGCGGCGGCGACTACCACCGCAACCGCTGTCACCGCGCCAGACGCGGTGCGTGGAACGAAAGCGCTTCCGCGCGCTAGTGATCGCAGTCGCTGCAGTCGACCGGGGTTCGAGGCCCATGAGCGTATGCACAACCATGGCCAAGGTGCAGTCGCACCAGCACGCCACCACACCACGAGAACGATTAGTGCGACCGCGAACTCGGCAATGACTATCCACGTTGGGGTCAGAACGTAGAGCAGCGAGAGCAGCTCAACAGTTAGCACGACCGTAGCCGCCGCGAACACTAGTCCAGCGAGCGCAATGGGTACCCGCCCGCGAACGCGCAAGGTTGCCGGCAGCAGAATCAGCGACGGGCCGAGCAGGAGCACGCCGAGCAGGAGCATCACGAGACTGGATCAGTCCTTTATGCAGGACCAGGCGCTGCCGCCGGGGAAAGTCACGCTGCCGTCGGGGCAGACGGCTGAGAACCAGCTGGCGCCGACGAACTTGGCGCCGGTGATGGTGGCGCCGTTCAGGTTTGTGCTGAAGAGGCTGGCCCGCGCCAGGTTCGCGCCGGTCAGGTTCGCTTGGGCGAGCGACGCGAAGCCGAGGTCGGCTGCGGTGAGGTCGGCTCCGGACATGTTTGCTTTGACAAGCGAAGCGGAGAATAAGTTCGCGCTGGTGAGGTTTGCCCCGCTCAGGTTCGCGCCAGTAGCAACAGCGAAACTAAGTGTGGTGCCGGGCAGCTTTGCCATCGACAGGTCGGCGCCGGCTAGGTTGCCGCTGGAGAGCGTTGCTCCCGTCAAGTCGGCGCGGCTGAAGCCCGCGCCGGTCATTGTCGCCATCGAGAGGTCCGCGCGTGTGAGGTTTGCTCCGCCGAATTTGGCCGACGCGAGGTTGGCGCCGACAAGCTTTGCTCCTGCCATCTTGGCGCTTGTTAGCGTGGCACGGGTGAGCGTGGCGCCGTTCAAGCTGACACCAGTCAAGTTAGCGCCGCTAAGGTTCGCGCCGGTCAGGTCCTTGCCGCTCAGCTTTGCTTTGCGAAGGTCGGCGCCGGCGCACTTGGCGCGCGGGACGATCCTGCAGGTCGCTTTGACCGAGCGGGCCTGGGCCGGGGCGCTTCCCGCGAAGAGTGAGACCGCTCCGAGTGTGACAAGGAGTCGAATAGTTCGCACACGGACGAGCGTAACGGCTAGGGCGGTCCGGTGCGCGGGTGATGACACGCCGGCGGGTCATGAGGGGGCTTGCGTGCAGCATCACCTTCACGGTAGGGTTTAGGCATGGCTGAACAAGCAGATACGGCTCACAAGGCAGCAGAGGCGCGACTGAACTCGCAGCGGGCGTTTTGGCGCGCGTTCGGTGGTTTCGTACTGATCTGGATCGTTTGCACGATCATCTGGGCCGTCACAGGCGCCGGGATGTTCTGGCCGATCTGGGTGATCTTCGGTACGGGTATCGCGACGCTCTTCATGGGATGGAACGCTTTTGGGCCACGCGACGAAGGCCCAAGCCAGGCGCAGGTAGACGAAGAAGCGAAGAAGTTCGAGAACTAGCCGCGCGCAGCGCCAGCGCGGTTCGTCTGCCGCCACCGCGATGATGGCGCGATCGCTTCGCGCTCCAACAGTCAGCGGCTAAACCACTTCGCGGTCGCCCGCGTCGAGCAGTTCAGCGACGGCGTGATAGCGATCGCGATCACGGTGATCGTGTTGGGGATCGCCGTTCCGCTGGCCGGCAGCGACGGCCTGCTCTCCAAACTCTTGGAGCTCTGGCCCTCCTACCTGGCCTACGTGATCAGCTTCCTGACTATCGGCGGCTTCTGGTTTAACCACCACACGATCTTCTTCTGCCTGAGAACGATCAACCCGAGCGTGATGCGCGTCAACCTGCTGCTGCTGATGGCGATCGCCTTCCTGCCATTTCCGACCGCCGTGATGGCGCAGGACCTAGCGCAAACCGGCGCCGGCGGGGAGGTGGCGGTCGTCTTCTACGGCCTCTCGCTGCTGCTCTGTCGA
>WLNX01000185.1 GCA_009699565.1 Actinomycetota bacterium
GACAACAAGACTGTCTGGGAAGAGATCAGCGGAGGCGACGAGCAGATCATGGTCGGCGAGCGCGAGATGAACTCGCGCGCCTACACCTCGTCGTTCAACTTCAAGGGCTCCGACCAGCAGAAGAAGGTCGGCACGCTTTCGGGCGGCGAACGCAACCGCCTCCACCTCGCAAAGATCCTCAAGAGCGGCGGCAACCTGCTGCTGCTCGACGAACCGACCAACGACCTCGACGTCGACACGCTTCGCGCGCTCGAAGAGGCGCTGCTGAGCTTTGCCGGCTGCGCCGTTGTGATCTCGCACGATCGTTGGTTCCTCGACCGCGTGGCAACGCACGTTCTGGCATTCGAAGGCGATTCGCAGGTGACCTGGTTTGAAGGCAACTTCGAGGCCTACGAGGAGCACCGCCGCGAGCTTCTGGGCGACGAGGCCGACCGGCCTCAGCGAATCAGCTACAAGCGACTGACGAGGGACTGAGCCGATGACGATGATCGAGGTCTCGCTCTTCACCGACCCGGGCTGCCCGTGGGCGTTTTCCGCAGAGCCGTTCCGCCGCAAGATTGAGTGGCTCTACGGCGACCACGCAGCGTGGGAGCTTGTGATGGTTGGACTGGCCGAGGACCCGGCAGTCTACGAAGCAAAGGGATTTACCACGGCGATGATGGCTGCCGGCGCAAAGCAGATCGCCGAAGCCCACGGGATGCCGATCGACACCAGCGAGCGCGAGCGACTGACGGCAACGATCCCCGCCTGCCGCGCGGTTGTTGCAGCGAGGCTAAATGCGCCCGGCCACCAGCAGACGCTGCTGAGAGCAATCCAAGTCCGCGGATTCGCCGGGGAGCTGATCGACGACCCCGCAACGATCGCCGCAGCTGCGGGCGACGCCGAGATTGACGCCCACGACCTTGAGCAGTGGGCCAACGATGAGGAGACGGCCGAGGCGCTGGCCTCCGACATGGTTCGCGCGCGCCACCCGCTGCCCGCAGCGCTGGTCCTGGACGAGCGCCTTGCAGACTGGGAAGGCGGCCGCCGCTACACCTGCCCCTCTTACGAGCTGCGGGTCGACGGCGGCGCGCCGATTGCGATCCCCGGCTTCCAGCCGTGGGCTGCCTACGACGTCGCGCTGGCAAACCTCGCACCCGATGCGCCGCGGCGCCCAGCACCGGAGAACGTCGGCGAAGTGCTCGAGTGGGCCGCTGAGCCGCTTGCAACCCGCGAGGTCGCCGTTGTGATGGGCATCGAGCACGCCGATGCCGAGACGGCCTTGGCCGAGGTTGCCGAGCGCCGCGCAGTCGGCGCCGACGCCTACTGGACGCTCTAGGAGAGCGACGCCAGCGCAGCCTCAAGGCCGCGCAGATCTTCAAGCACGATGTCGGCTTCGGCGAGCTGACCGGCGTCGAACGGGCCGGTAGCAACCGCCACAACGAATGCGCCGTCGGCGCGGGCGCAGGCGATGTCGCGCGGCGTATCGCCAATCACGACGGTCTGGTCCGAAGGCCAGGCGTCACCCCCGTTCCAGAGCTGCCCGGCGCGCAGCCTCGCAATCGGCGGCAGGTCGTCGCGGTGCTCGCTGTCGGAGCCGAAGCCGCCCTGACCTTCCGGGAACGGTCCGAGGATGCCTGCGGCGTTCAGCTTCAGCCGCGCCACGCGCTCGATGTTTCCGGTCACCAGCGAGCAGCGGAAGCTGCTGTCGTCTGCGATCCGCCCGAGCACGTCGATGGCGTGAGGCGCCAAACGGTCGGTCAGGTCGTCCGGGACCAGCCGCTCATAGTGGCTCGCCGCAGCGGCAAGGAAGCTGTCGCGGCGCTCTTCAAAGCTGTCGTCGCCGATCCCCGACAGGGCAAGGATGTCGCGGGCGATCGCCTGGTCGGTGCGCCCGGCGGCCTCGACCCCGTGCGCCTTGTCGGGAGGATCAACCTCCCAGACCTCGCAGAGAGCCGTTACAACCGCCTCGGCGTGGGCCCGCGAGCCGTCCAGCAGCAGCGTTCCGTCGATGTCGAAGAGCAGCAGCAAGCGCGCTTAGCGCTCAAACGAAACGTCGGCCGGCAGCCGCAGCGCAAACGCCGCCAGCAGCTTGGCCGCGTTCTCAACGTCGTCGAGCTGCACAACCTCGACCGGCGAGTGCATGTAGCGCAGCGGTACCGACACGAGCCCGGTCGGCACTCCGCCGCGCGAGCGGTAGATGGCGTCGGCGTCGGTGCCTGTGTGGCGCCCCGATGCGGCCAACGTGTAGGGGATCTTCTCGGCCTCGGCGGCTTCGATCAGCAGCTCCGAGATCAGCGGATGAAGGCTGGTGCCGCGCTCGATTACCGGGCCGCTGCCAAAGTGGTGCTTGCCGAGCTGGTTCTCGTCAATGCCCGGGGCATCGGTGGCGTGGGTCACGTCCACGGCGATCGCCAGGCCGGGTGCGAGCGAGTGGGCGATCGTCGTCGACCCGCCGAAGCCGGTCTCCTCCTGGACGGCGGCGACGGCGACAACCTCGCCCGCGGCACCGCCGGCCTCGGCTACCAGCCGGGCCGCCTCGTAGGCCACATAACAGCCAAGACGGTTGTCCATCGAACGCGAGGCAACGCGCCCGCTCTGCAGCTCGACCGGCTCGCCGGCGATCACGGCGACGTCGCCAACGCGGACCAGCTCGCGAGCCGCATCTCCGTCAACGGCACCGATGTCGATGTGCATCGCCTTCATCTCCGGGACCTTCTTGCGGTCGTCGGCGTCGAGCAGGTGGATCGGCTTCTTGCCGACGACTCCCGGCAGCACGCCTTCGCGCGTGGCGACGGCAACCCGCTGGCCGACCAGCACCTGTGGATCCCAGCCTCCAACGCCCATGAAGCGCAGGAAACCGGAGTCTTCGATGTGGGTGACGATCAGCCCGATCTCGTCTACGTGGCCGACGATCGCAAGCGACGGGCCATCGCCGGTGCCGGCGACGGTGGCCGTCGAGCTGCCCATCACGTCGGCGTCGACGGAGGCGGCAAATGTGGCGGCGGCCTCGCGCCAGACGGCAGCGGGGGTCGACTCGTTGCCGGACGGGCCGTGGGCGGTTAGAAGCGAGTTGAGAACGGGAGGGATAGTCATTGCCAGCGAGCCTAGCGACCGGCCGGGCGCAGGGTGCGCCAATCAGGCACAATGAAGCCGAGAGGTTCGGGTTCTGCAATAAGGTGTTAATCCAGTCGGATTTACGCTATTTTATCTTCCCCGCCCGCAACAAGGAGCCAATAAAGACATGTCAGAGCAAAGTCAGCGCCCGGAAACGATCGCCCTCCACGGAGGCCAGGAGCCGGATTCGGCCACCAACGCACGCGCCGTGCCGATCTACCAGACGACCTCGTACGTCTTCGACGACACGCAGCACGCCGCCGACCTGTTCGCGCTGGCGGTACCGGGCAACATCTACACGCGGATCATGAACCCCACCTCGGGCGTGCTTGAGCAGCGCCTCGCCGACCTCGAAGGCGGCATCGGCGCCGTCGCGGTTGCCTCCGGGCAGGCCGCGGTCACATACTCGATCCTCAACATCGCCCAGGCCGGCGACAACATCATCTCCGTCAGCCAGCTCTACGGCGGCACCTACAACCTCTTCGCCCAC
>WLNX01000186.1 GCA_009699565.1 Actinomycetota bacterium
CTCGCACCACTACGACGTGTCAAACGAGTTCTATCGCCGCATGCTCGGCGAAACGATGGTCTACTCCTGCGCCTACTTCGGCTCGCCGGAGGACACGCTCGATCAGGCGCAGACCCGCAAGCTCGACCTGATCTGCAAGAAGCTTGAGCTGAAGCCGGGCGAGCGGCTGCTTGACATTGGCTGCGGCTGGGGCTCGCTAATGATCTACGCAGCCCACCACTATGGAGTCCACGCGGTTGGCGTGACGATCTCCGAGGAGCAGGCAGCGCTGGCGCGCGAGCGGATCATTGAAGCCGGGATGCAGGACCGCTGCGAAGTTCGGCTGCAGGACTACCGCGAAGTCAAGGACGGCCCTTACGACAAGATCTCAAGCGTTGGCATGTTCGAGCACGTCGGGCGCGACAACCTTCCGATCTACCTGCGCCAAGCGCGTGAGCTGATCGCGAAAGACGGCCTCTTCCTCAACCACGGGATCGTGCGGATCGGCGAAGACCACCAGATGCAGCCGAAGAGCTTCACGCAGCGGTACGTCTTCCCCGACGGCGAGCTGCACACCCAGGGAATGGTGATCACCGCGATCGAAAACGCCGGTTTTGAGCTGGTAGACGACGAGTCGCTGCGCCCGCACTACGCAGAGACCCTGCGGCGCTGGGCGATCAACCACGACAGCGACCGCGAGGCCGCGATCGCCGAGATTGGACCGGAGCGCGAACGCGTCTGGCGACTTCACAACTACGGCGCGGCGCTGGGCTTTGAGCGCAGCCGCCTCTCCGTCCACCAGGTGATCGCCCGGCCGGTCGAGGAGTACGAGCCGGCTCCACCGCTGCGGGTCCGTTCCTACCCCGTCTAGCGCGGGGCCTGCGCGTCCATGCCGGCGCGCAGCGCAGCGGCGCTGAGGCGCCCGGGCTCGATTGCGTCGGCTCGGTAGGTGAAGAGCTCCTGCGGCATCGTCAGCGTAAGAACCGGCCGGCCCTTGGAGGTCAATTCGGTGACCCAGTTGGATCCGCCGCCGGAGGTCATCACCCAGTTGCCTCCGGGCATCCGGCGCGCGCTGCCGCAGCAGAGCGAGGCCTTCACGCGAGAATCGCGGACTGTCTCGATGATCTTGGCGGTGCCTGCCTTGACTGAGAAGCGAAGTGCCCGCGAGGAGCGGCCCAAGAAGCTCCCGTTGTCATGGATAGTCATCGTCCCGTCAGAGAGGATGCGAAAGTCGTGGGGTCCACCGAGCGGACCCGGGTCGGGCCTGATCGCAAGGCTCTCGGCGCGCGGAGTGCCGCCAAGCTTCCAATCGATCCTGCCGGTGCTCTTGCGGACCCGATAGGCGGCGTCGAGGTGACGTGCAGTGAAGATCACGCCATTGCCCTGTTCGACAACTGAGTTGACGTGAAAGATGTCGTAGGCGAGCTGCCCGCCCGCCATCACTCGCGGACCGATCGCTCCACTCCGGTGTGGAATCCAGCGAATTGCCTCCTCCGGAGCGATGTGGCCTCGAGTGGACCAGCTCCAGACGAGCCGCCCGTTGCGATCGAACTTCTGGATCACATTGTCGAGGATGTTCGCTTCGGCCGGACCTCCCCACGGGGAAAGGTCAACGCATTCCGACTGCACGACGGGACAGTTGCGCGGCACCCCGCCGACCAGCAGAGCGCCTCCGTCGGCGGCAGAGCCCATCGCCTCGTGGAAGTCAAAGACCCCGACGGTGGGGTGAAGCTCGCGGGCTACGGTCCCGTCGAGGTTCCTGACACGGGAGGGCTCGTCGTAGGCAAAGAGCGCCCAGGCGATCTGATTGCTGCCGACCAGCTTGACGTCCATCGGCCCGGCGACCGGATCGCGGAACCACCAGACCGGCACGCCGTCGCCGTTTACGACGGCCGCATAAGGCTCGCCGATCCACGGCAGCGGGCCACCCAAAATCCGCATGTCAGGGCTGATCATGTACCACTGCGCCTGCGGGTCGCCGCGCTTCTCAACCTGCCACAGCGGGAAGTCGGCGGGCAGGCAGCGGACCGTCTGGGCAGGCCGGCGCCGACTGGAGACGACCTTGATGCGGAAGGCCTGGCCGGGCGTCAGCGAGATAGTGCGCGTGAAGCTGCCGGAGCGCGCGTCAGCGCCGTCGAGCGCGACCTTGATCCCCGGAGAAGCGTTGACGGAGACGGCCACAGGCTGCCCGCAGCGGACGGTGTAGTCGCTGACGGCCAGCGAGTAGGCCGGCGTGAGGGTGGCTGCGTTGATTGCCAGACGCGCGGACGGCGCCGCGACAGCCGCTGCCGGAAGCAGCGCAGTGAGGAACGCGGCGCCAAAAAGCAATGCTCTGAGTCGGGGGGCGGAAAACACGTAGTTAGGGTCGCACAGTCGCCCCGCTCGGTACGCTGCCCCGATGATCACGGTGTCGCACGAACAGGTTGACGTGGGCGAGGTCGAACTTCACGTCGCGCAGTGCGGCGAAGGCGATCCGGTCCTGCTGCTGCACGGCTTTCCCGAGCTCTGGTACTCGTGGCGCCACCAGATTGAGGCAATCGCAGCTTCCGGCCGAAGGGCGATAGCACCCGACCTTCGCGGCTTTGGCGCCAGCAGCGCGCCAGAGGAGATTGAGGCCTACGACGTCAAACACCTGACCGGCGACCTTGCAGGACTGCTGGACGCTCTCGAGCTTGAGCAGGCAGTCGTCGTAGGCCACGACTGGGGCGCCGATCTGGCGTGGAAGTTCGCGCTTCGGTACCCGGACCGCGTGAGCGCCGTAGTTGGAATCAGCGTTCCGTACGTGCCCCGCGCCCCGGCCGCGCCGGTCTCGCTGATGCGCGAACACATCGGCGAAGACTTCTACATCGTCTGGATCCAGCAGCCCGGGGTTGCAGATGCCGCCCTGGAAGCGGACGTCCGCCGAACGCTCGCCACCCGCGAAGTATGGAACGCCGACTGGGCGGCCCGCCACGACGATCCTCCGACTCCGCCGTGGATGAGCGACGCCGACCTTCAGGTGTACGTCGACGAGTTCTCTAGGACCGGGTTCAGCGGGGGCCTCAACTGGTACCGCAACCTCGACCGCAACTGGGAGCAGATGGCGGACTGTGACGGCAGGACAATCGACCAGCCATCGCTCTTCATTACGGGCAGCCGCGACCCGGTGCGGGCGTTCATGCCGCACGAAGTGATGACCGGTTCGGTGACCGACCTGCGCGATGTGCTGGTCATCGACGGGGCCGGTCACTGGGTCCAGCAGGAGCGTCCGGCCGAGGTCAATGCCGCCCTGCTTGCCTTCCTCGACGCGCTGCCGGCGGAGGACGGGCTGTGAGTGCCAGCGGCAGGATAGTCGCGTCAGGCCGGATCCCGGACGGTCTCCTACGGGCGGCGACGCGCGGCGCAATAACGCAAAGGCTGCTGGCGCAGAGGCTGCGGACTCTCGGCGGAGACCCGCTGGGCGATTCGCTTCGCAGGCGCGGCGAGGGGCCGATTGCCGTTGCGACCGACGAAGCAAACGATCAGCACTACGCGGTCGCGCCGGAGTTCTTTGAGCTGGTGCTGGGGCCGCGCCTGAAGTATTCATCCTGCCTCTACGGGCACGGGACAGAGACGTTGGCTGA
>WLNX01000187.1 GCA_009699565.1 Actinomycetota bacterium
GCGGCTGTTTGAGCGCGCCGGCCTTAGGCCTCCGCCTTCCGGAGTCAAGGAGGCGCGTGCGACGCTGCAGTCGCACGGCCTGCTCGACAGGTCCGAGGCCGAGAATGCGGCCTCGGAAGAATCGGCCTCCAAACCGCGGCGACTGCGGTGGCCGCGGCGCACCGAGCAGGCGGAGCAGCCCGCCGTGGACGCAAAGGCGCTCGGTTTCGAACTTTCCGACGGCCGTCCGATCCTTAGTTCGATCGACCTCACGCTCGCTCCCGGCCAGCGAACCGCGCTGATGGGCCGCAACGGTGCCGGAAAGTCAACCCTGCTGCGGCTGATGGCCGGGCTTGAGGAGCCGACCGAGGGGAAGGTTGAAGCAGCGGGGCGGGTGGCGCTGCTGCTGCAGAATCCAGGCGACTATTTGATTCACGAGCGCGTCGACCAGGAGGTCGCGGCCGACCGCTTGGCGGAGTTTGGTCTCGAGGACCTTGCCGCCAGCCACCCCAGAGACATCTCCGGCGGCGAGCGCCAGCGGCTCGCGCTGGCAATTGTGCTCGGCGGCTCGAGGCCGGCAGCAGTGCTGCTTGACGAGCCAACGCGGGGGATGGATCGCGCGGCCAAGGGCGACTTGATCACCAGGCTGTCGGCCCTTTCCGCTGCCGGGACGGCTGTGCTCGTGGCGACACACGATGCAGAACTAGCGGCAGCGTTCGCGCAGCGAGTTGTGCTGCTTTCGGGCGGCCGCGTGGTGGCCGATGCGCCCACCGCCGAAGTCCTCAGCGGCGGCTGGCACTTCGCAACGGAGACCGCCCGGGTGCTTGGCGGCGCGGGCGCGGCTTGTACTCCCGAGCAGGGCGGCGACCTGCTCCGCGCGCGAATGACGATCGAGGCTGCGCCGTGAGCTGGGAGTTCGCAGCTCTGGCGATTCTCGCCGCCGCGCTGATCAGCGGCTTCGCTTGGTACGAGCGGACCCACCCCGGATCGCGGATGATCGCTCTGGTCGCGACGCTCGGCGGCCTCGCCGCGATCGGCCGAATTGCCTTCGCTCCAATCCCCAACGTCAAGCCGACAACCGACATCATCTTCATCGCCGGTTTCGCGCTCGGCGGAGCCCCCGGTTTTGTCGTCGGCGCCGTCGCCGCGCTCTCATCGAACCTGCTCTTCGGGCAGGGACCGTGGACTCCCTGGCAAATGGTTGCCTGGGGGCTTTGCGGCTGCTTCGGTGCTCTGGTCGGCCGACTCACCGGCCGCAAGATCGGACGCGTCTGGTTGGCGCTGGCGTGCGGTCTCGCCGGCCTTGGCTTTGGGGCAATCATGGACGGTTCGATCTGGGTTACTTATGCGGGAGGTCAAGGGGTGTCGCAATACGTTGCGATCGCGGCAACTTCATTCCCCTTCAACGTTGCTCATGCGGCTGGCAATGTCGTCTTCGCGCTCGCGTTCGGCCCGGCGCTTCTGCGCGCAGTGATGCGCTACCGAACGCGGCTGGACGTGAAGTGGACCGATGCCGCGCCCCCTGCGCCCGCCGCGGCCGCGCTTGCCGTGGCTCTTGTGATCGGTTGCTCGGCGCTGCTGCCTGACAGTGCGGACGCCGCCGGCGCGCCGCTCAAGGCCGCCCGCTATCTGGCCTCGGCCCAGAACTCAGACGGTGGCTGGGGGGTCGCTCGCGGTTCACGGAGCAGCGCCGCCCAGACATCGTGGGCGGTCGTCGGATTGGCGGCCGCCGGCTACGACCCGCTCAGCGTCAAATCGCGCGGCAGGAGTCCACGCGGATTGCTGCTCAGCTACGCGGCCCGGTCAAGAGCGACCGCCGACATTGAACGCACGACGCTTGCGCTGGCGGCGGCCGGAATCAGCACCCGCAGCGGCGGGCTGCGAACGAGGCTGCTGCGAAGCCAGCGCGCCGACGGATCGTTTGCGGGGCTCGTCAACCTCACTTCCTACGGACTGCTCGCGCTGCGCGCGGCCGGCGTCGGCGCGTCGGGGGCAGCGGTGAGGAGGGCGGCAACATGGATCAAGCGGCGCCAGAACCGCGACGGTGGCTTCAACTATGCGCGCCGCGGCGGCCCAAGTTCAATTGATGACACTGCCGGCGCCGTTCAGGCGCTGGCCGCTGCCGGACAGCGCGGCGGCAGTCCGGTCAGGCGCGCAGCGAACTACCTCGCCGCCCGTCAGAACTCGGACGGAGGCTTCGCTCTTCAGGCGGGAGGGTCTTCCAACTCGCAGTCGGCCGCGCTCGCTGCTCAGGCACTGGTGGCCGCCGGTCGCAACCCCGACCGTCAGCGCCGTCGCGGGGCAAGGTCACCGCTCAGCTACATCCGCGCCATGCAGCGATCGACCGGTGCGGTGCGCTACTCGCGCTCCAGTTCGGCGACTCCCGTTTGGGTGACATCGCAGGCACTGGCGGCTCTCGCCAAGCGGGCGCTCCCGGTCCGAACCGTCCGCCGGTGACCTCCGCGCGGGACCCGTCGGAGGCGCAAGCCGTTGGTGGTGACAAATCGTTTAGTTTTCGTTACACGATGCAGATTGCCGTCCCGAAGGAACATGGAACAGACGAGAGGCGCGTCGCGCTGGTTCCGGAGGTCGTCCGCAAGCTGAGCGGCCGCGGCATCGATGTTGTTGTCGAGCAGGGCGCCGGAGAGCGCGCGCTGATCGCCGACTCGGCCTTCGAGGAGGCGGGAGCGAAGATCGTCCAGTCTGCCGATGTCTGGAGTTCCGACGTCGTGATCACGATCGCGCCGCCAACGACGGAGCAGATCGGTTCGATGAAGCCCGACGCGCTGCTGATTGGTTTTCTTGCGCCGCTGACGAGCGCGCCAACTGCCGTCGCCGCACGGGACGCCAAGGTCACGGCGTTTGCGATGGAGGCAGTGCCGCGGATCAGCCGCGCGCAGGCAATTGACGCGCTCTCTTCCCAGAGCAACGTTGCCGGCTACGAGGCAGTGATCCTCGCCGCCGAAGAGCTGACCCGATTCTTCCCGATGCTGATGACCGCCGCGGGCACGATTCCGCCGGCCAAGGTGCTCGTGCTTGGAGCCGGGGTCGCAGGCTTGCAGGCGCTTGCCACCGCCCGCCGCCTCGGCGCCGTCGCCACCGGCTACGACGTTCGCCCCGAGGTTGCCGAGCAGGTCGAGTCGCTCGGCGCAACGTTCCTTGACCTGGGTATCGAAGCCGCAGGCGAAGGCGGATATGCACGCGAGCTCTCCGACGAGGAGCGCGCAGCCCAGCAGCAGGCACTCAACGAGGCGATCACCGGCTTCGACGTCGTCGTGACGACCGCACTCGTTCCCGGGCGGCCGGCTCCCAAGCTGATCTCTGCCGCAGCGGTTGAAGGGATGCGCGCAGGCTCGGTAATCGTCGATCTGGCAGGCGAGAGCGGTGGCAACTGCGAGCTGACCGTTCCCGGCGAGAAGACGGTTGTGCACGGCGTGACGATCCTTTCGCCGCTCAATCTTCCGGCCCAGATGCCCGAGCACTCGTCGCAGCTTTACGCCCGCAACGTGCTGGCCCTGCTCGACCTCATGATCAACGACGGCGAAGAGGGCGCGGCGACCACCCTCGTCCCCGACTTTGAGGACGAGATCATCAGCGGA
>WLNX01000188.1 GCA_009699565.1 Actinomycetota bacterium
AATCACGCTGCCAACTCCCGGCGGCAAACTGCAGCGCTTCCGCATCTGGGAGTCGCAGGTGATGGCGCCAGCGCTTGCCCGCCGCCATCCGGAGACGACCTCCTACTCGGGGGAAGGGGTCGATGACCCCGGCGCGCGGGTTCAGATCAGCAGCGGGCCTACCGGGTTCCACGCCCAGGTGCTGACGCCCAGCGGTGACTGGTACGTCGATCCCTACGTCGCATTGGACAAGAGCCTCTATGCCTCCTACGAGCGCGCCGACCTGAGCGCCGGGAGCGAACGCTTCAAGGAGCTGCCTCCACTCGACGCCGCGGGAGCGGCCACCCGGGCCAAGACTGCTGCTGCCTTCAAGACGGCGCGCCGCAACTCCGGGGACGAACTGAAGACCTACCGGCTGGCACTGGCCACGAACGGGGAATACTCGGCCAAGTTCCTGAACACCAAGGCGGGAGTCAACGCCGAGCTGGTCAGTGTCCTGACGCGGCTGAACGGCATCTTCGAAGCCGAGCTGTCGATCCGCTTTCAGCTCGTGGCTGGCAACGATTCCCTGATCTACCTCAATCCTGCGACCGACCCGTACACGGACAACACCGACGGAGTCCAGCTGCTCTCTGAGAATCAGGCCAACATCGACTCGGTCATCGGCAACGCGGGCTATGACCTCGGTCACGTCTTCTCGACCGGCGGCGGCGGAGTCGCTGGGCTTGGCGTCCTCGGCGAGACGGGCTCAAAGGCAAGGGGCGTGACCGGCTCCAGCAATCCGACGGCCGACGCTTTTTGGGTGGACTACGTTGCTCACGAGATGGGCCACCAGCTCGGCGGCAACCACACATTTCAGGGGACGCTGGGTAACTGCGCCGGCGGCAACGCAAACCAGTCCACCGCGACCGAGCCCGGAAGCGGCAGCACGATCATGGCCTACGCCGGCATCTGCAGCGATGATGATCTCCAGCCGCACTCCGACGCCTACTACAACGCCGTCAGCTATCAGGAGATCCGCGCCGAGATTGAGGGCAAGCCGTCTGTTGGTGTCGCCACGGCAACGGGGAATTCCGCGCCTAGCGTCAGCATTCCGGCGGGGGCGTCGTTCTTCATCCCGCCGATGACCCCGTTCGCCCTGACCGCCGCGGGCAGCGACGTCGACGGCGACTCGCTCACCTACGGCTGGGAGCAGTTCGACGCCGGCGTGCTGCGTACGCTCAGCGCCCAGCCCAAGACCGGCGGCGCGCTCTTCCGCTCGCTGCCGCCGACAACCACGCCGACGAGGTTCTTCCCAGCGCTCTCGAAGGTGGTCGCCGGAACCACAAGCTCGGCTGCCGGAGGCTGTGCGGCTCTGGTGAATGCTGCCGAACGCCTCGGCTGCTGGAGCGAGTACCTGACCGGCACCGCGGGCTACATGAACTTCCGTGTGACGGCGCGCGACGACGCCACCGGCGGAGGCGGCCTGAGCTACGAGGACGTATCGGTGGGGATCACCGGCAGCCAGCCGTTCAAGATCAACTCGATGAACGGCGGGTCGGGGCTGCAGGGCGGATCGCTGCAGAACGTGGCTTGGGCAACCGTCGGCACCGATGCTCCGCCCTACAACTCTCCGCTCGTCGACATCCTTGCCTCAACCGACGGCGGAGCCACCTGGCCGACCGTGCTGGCCAACGACACGCCAAACGACGGGTCGGCCGACGTCCGTCTGCCGAACGTCGCCAGCTCGCAGGGTCGGATCATGGTCCGTTCTCAGGGCAGCATCTTCTACGACGTCACTGACGGGAACTACAGCTCCGTGGTTGACAGTCAGGATCCGACGGTGACGCTGACGGCGCCCGCCGAGGGGGCCAGCTACAAGCGCGGCCAAGTCGTCAACGCCAACTACAGCTGCGCCGACCCGGGCGGCTCCGGAATTGCGTCCTGCTCCGGCACGGCGGCCAGCGGTTCGCCGATCAACACCGCGACGACGGGCAGCAAGAGCTTTACGGTGACGGCGCGCGACGGCGCCGGCCGTACTGCATCGGTGACGCGCCACTACACGGTGACGGCGGGCCGCCCGGACGCCAAGCTGAGGCTCTTCTCCGGCAAGTCGACGGTCGGCGACGGGATTTACAACGACCTTGCCCGCCAGCGGATCACTGCCACGGTGCGGGCCGGCCGCAGCGTCAGGTTCCTTGTCACGGCGCAGAACGACGCAGCCTTCGCCGACACGCTCCAACTGCACGGCGGTTCCTCCTCGAGCCGCTACCGCGTCCGCTACTTGACTACTGCTGGTCGGGACGTCACGAAGGCAGTGACTTCCGGGACCTACACAACGGCAAGGCTGGCCGCTGGCTCGCAGTCATCGATTGTTGCCGTCGTCACGGTGTCGGGCAGGGCCGCCAAACGCTCCTCGCTATCAACGAGCGTTCGCGTTGGGTCGCGCTACAACGCTGTCGACCTCGACACCGTCGCTTTCACGGTCCGCAGACGCTGACAGCCGGCTTCAGGGTCGGATGCGGCCCCCGGTAGACTCGCCCTCCAATGACCGTCCCGAAGGTAGACACGACGCTTGACGCCGCAATAAAGGACCAGCAGACGGTGTCTGCGGAGGGGGAGCGGGTTGGCGACTCGATCAGCGGGCTGATCGTAAATTCGCCTGCGATCCACCCGGATCACCGCGGCCGCCTGTTCGAGGTATTCACCGGCTCCACCGACTTCTGGAGCGATCCGGTGGTCTATTGCTATTGCTTCACGATCCGAGCCCTCCAGATAAAGGGCTGGGGGCTGCACCTTCACAAGAACGACCGCTACACAATCATCCACGGCGAGATGATCGTCGTTCTCTACGACGCGCGCAGCGACTCGCCGACCTACAGGATGACCCAGCAGGTGACGATGTCGGCAGACGGAGTGAGGCAGCTCCTGATCCCTGCCGGCGTGTGGCACGCCGACGTAAACATCTCGGACGAAGAGATCGAGATCATCAATTTCCCAACCGCGGTCTACGACCACGAGGATCCAGACCGCT
The DNA here is from genome assembly GCA_009699565.1 of Actinomycetota bacterium. Taxonomy (GTDB): domain Bacteria; phylum Actinomycetota; class Thermoleophilia; order Solirubrobacterales; family Solirubrobacteraceae; genus F1-60-MAGs163. The sequence continues at coordinate 2,993 of WLNX01000188.1, forward strand.
ACATGCTGCCTTGGGACAGCGACGAGATCCCGTTTGATCTGACCTCCGTCTTTCCGGTACAGACCCGCCAGCGCTCCGCGCCGCCGGAGTCCTAGCTTCGACGCTGACGCTGTTCGGCGAAAGCGGCTGCGACCTCGCGTTCGCGCTCGGCGATTTCCGCCGGGTCGAGTTGCGTCCGTTCGCTGAGCAGCCGCAGCTCGTCAGCTCGCGCTGGAGCGGGCTGCGGACCGGGCGGAACGTTTGAGGCGCGGGCAAGCTCACGGGCAACCGCGCCAGGAGCTCTTGAGAACTCGCCGTGGTCGGCAATCGAAGGCGCGTGGCGCTCCAGGAAGAGCTCGCGGTTGCGGTTTGAGGCAAAGGTGCGGAACTCCTCCGAGCTGCTCCCTCCGGAGGCGTGGCGCACGACTGCGCGCGGCTCAAGCAGAACCCGCCAGCCACGCTGGCGCAGCCGCCAGCAAAAGTCCACGTCGCCGTAGTAGGCGGGATAGAACGAGTCATCCAGTCCGCCGACCGACTCCCAGGCCGCTCGCCGAAACAGCATCCCCGCCGACCCGTGGTAGTCGACCG
>WLNX01000189.1 GCA_009699565.1 Actinomycetota bacterium
GCCTCGTGGGCCTCGATTGCGCGTCGGTATACGCCCGCAGTCTGCTCGCCGATCAACGGCCACGCGTACTGGCTGGCACTGGCGGCCGCACCGGCGTTGAGGCGCGCCCTTAGAGCCGGGTCGAGAGCCAGGTCGCGCAGGACCTCGGCCAGCGCGAGCGGATCACCGTGAGGGACGAGGACACCGTTCTCGCCGTCGCGCACGACATCTCGATAGCCGGCGATTTCGCTTGCGACCACGGGCGTGCCGGCCGCAAATGCTTCGGTCAGCACCATTCCAAAGCTCTCTCCGCCAAGCGACGGCGCGCAGAGCAGGTCGGCCTCCGCGAGCAGCCGCTTCTTCTCAGCGTCGTCAACGACGCCGGCGACGCGCACACCTGCCGGTTCGATCAGAAGCGGCTCGACATCATCCTTGCCGGCGCCGACGATCACCAATTCAGCGTCAACGTGGTCGCGCAGCCCTTCGAAGGCGGCGAGAAGGACCGGCAGGCCTTTCCGTTCAACCGCCTGCCCGACGAATACCAGCTTCAGCTTCCCTGACTCCCCCGCGCTCTTTCGCGGCGCCCCACCGGCAGGCACGTCAACGCCGTTGGCGATCACCTCATAGCGGCCGCCGTAGAAGCGGCGTGCAGTCCAAGACGCGGCCTCCGAGACGGCGATGCGAGCGTGCAGGCGCCGCATCCGCCTGCGGGCACCGAAGAGGTTCGCAACCGCCTGGGTAGCACGATTGGTTCCGTACGTGTGGTAGGTCGCAACGATCGCCGTCCCGCTGCAGTTGAGCGCCATCCAGCTGATCAGGGGAACGACCGGCTCGTGGATGTGGAGGACGTCAAACTGCTCCTCAGCGAGCGTCCTCTTGAGCCGCTCAACGGCTCCGGGCGAGATCGAGATGTTTGAGACGGCACCGTTCGCCGGGATTCCGACGGTTCTGCCGAGGTCAACGGTGTGTCCATCGAGCTGGCGCGGCTGAGGCGCTGTACCTGCGTGCAACCGGCTACTGAGCTGATCGGGCGGATCAAACGGGGTCAGAATCCGCACGTCGTGGCCGGCCTCGCGGTGTGCACCGGCGAGCGCCTCAATGTGGCGGGCGACGCCCCCGGGGTAGCTCCACGAGTACGGCGAGACAATTGCGATCCGCATCGGTTGCTAATCCTAGCGAGGAGCGCCGTCAGCCAGCCGTGGATCGCCGCGAAGGTAAACAACGCCGCAGATCGCGATGAAAGTGGCGAACAGCAGCAGCATCGGGCCTGAATCGTTGAAGAGCGCCCCAAAGAAGCCGACCGCTGCCGCGCCCGCAAGACCAGCGCGCCAGCCGCTGTCGCCGTCAACGGGAGCAAGCAGCCGATCGCGTCGGAGCAGGCCAAGCGCAATAGCCAGCAGTGCCACGAGCGTGGCAAGGGGCATCAGGCCGCGGATCAGGCCCCGCCCTGCCAGCTCGAAGCGGCGTGTGAAGATCTCCCACCAGGCGCCGGATCCGTCAGCTTGGAGGACCGTCCGCGTGAAGTGGGAATCACCACCGCTGAGCAGGTCGACGGCAGCCAGCAGCGCCAGCGCGCCAAGCGGAGCGAGCACCGCCAGGACGATCGTCTTCGGAGCGGGCCTGCCGGCCAGCATCAGCAGCGACGCGACGGCGAAGCCGGCGGCGACGGTCATCACACCGCCGACGTCTGCGCCGAGACGGGCTGAACCGATCGCAGCCGCCAGAACCAAACCGCAGCCGGCAAAGATTGCGGCAGCGCGAGACGACTGTTCGCGGCCATACCAAAACGCGCCAAGCCCGATCAAGGCAATCGCCGGCAGCGTGGCCTCAAGCTCGTTGCCGATCCCATAGAAGCGAGAACCAAACAGCGGGTTGGGGCCCAGCAGCGAGCGGATCACCAGCGGGGAGCCAAAGGCGAGGTCGACCAGATAGGCGGCGATCGCGACCGCTGCCGGAAGCGCGGGCCCTCTTGGCCAGCCGACGAAGCGGTCGGTAAGGCCGCCGAGCAGAAACGAGCCAACGACGATGATCAGAACCTCCACGGTCATCGAAGGCGCGAGCGCCGCCGTCAGGAGCAACATCGAGGGAAGCCAGAAGACTGCGAGCGCACCCGTCCGCATCGCCCACCGCATCCCGCGACGGTCGGCGGCGAGCATCGCGCAGAGAAGCAGGACAACCCACGCCCCGAGCAACGACCACAGCGCAGGGAAGCGCCTCTCGCCGACAACCTGCAGGCGTCCTTTGAGGCTCAGCACCGACGCGGCGTCGTCAATCGGCAGAACCGTTATCGGCTGGCCGCTGACTGCCTCAGGAACATCGATCTTGAGCCAATCAAGCACCGTCGGCAGCAGGTCGATCCCGGCGACCACACCATCGAGATGGGTAGTCGATGAGGTGAGCGTGCCCCCATCTCCGAGGCCCGCAATCCCGATTGGGAGCAGCTGAGCGAACCTCTTGGTCGGCGGCGAGCGCATGACGATCAGGAGTTCGTTGCGGCTGCGCGCCCGGACCATCCGACCCAAGGCGACGTCTCCGGCGGCCCCGCTGGGAAGCGACACAACGACCAGCGCCTTGCGGGCAAGCAACGCCTGTGCGCGTGCCGCCAAGCTCGAGGCAGAGCCGACCGAGACTCGTTCGATCCGGCCTGCGCGGTCTGCTGCGGCGATTGGATCAAGCTGCCCCTCGCCGGTCACGGATGCGTAGGCGCTGCCACCGGGAATCGACTGCGCCAGCAGCCCTGGCTGAATATTTGCCGGCGCGCTGTCCGCACGTTCGTTGATCTCCATCCACCCTTGGAAGTACCCGCCGCGGCGGTCGGGAACAAGGACGACCGGGTTGGGCTTCTGGGGGTCGTAGGTGGAGAGCGAGACCCGCGTCCCCTGCGAGATGTCCAGCAGAGCCTGAACCCCGTTGTATCGGCCCTGAACTGCGCTGCTCAGTCCGATCGCCATGCCTGGCTGGGCAGTGAGCCTCTCGAACGGCGATCCGTTTGCGGGCTGGCCGGTGAATGGCAGGCCGCTGACGGTAGATGTGGAGCCGGGAATGAAGGCGATCAGGACGCTGCGGTGATCCTCCGCCGACCCTTGGGAGGACGCGGCGGCCAGTGCGGGCGCGGCGAGCAGGCAGGCAACGGCAACCAAGGCTGGCAGGGCTGCCCGGCGGGCTGCGAGTCGTGGCTTGAACTCCATCCCGTCTATTCTGACCCTCACGGGGGCGGCCAGACGCCACCTCCAATCCGTACCCTCTGTGAAAGGGGAATCAGAGCCATGCGCCACTTCGTCAAATACACATTCCTTCAGGTCGATCCGGCATGGAGGCGCCTCGACGCCGCACAACGCCTTGCCGACAAGGAAGAGTTCCTAGCTGCCTGCGAGGACTTCGGCTCCGACCACCTCCTCCAAGCCTTCTCACTGGTGGGGATTCGCGGCGACTGCGATCTGATGATCTCTGTCGAATGCGAAAACCTCGACCGCATCCACGAGTTTGGCGTGGTCTTGGGGCAGAGCGGCCTGATGAAGTGGTGCACGACCCCATACGCGTATCTGGGCATGCGCAAGGGCTCGGAGTACTCC